>DATJAC010000065.1:0-2757 GCA_035516655.1 Alphaproteobacteria bacterium
ATGCGAAGCTCGACGCCTTCGAGGACCGCCGGCTGCCGGTGCTCTCGCGCATCGGCGTCTCGGTCGAGGCGCAGATGGCGGAGGTCCTCGCCTGCCTCAAGCGCAGGCACCGCTGAGGGGGCCCCGAGCCCTACTTCGTCGCCTCGTGCAGGTAGGCGATCAGGTCGGCGCGCTCGTCCTCGCTCGTCACCCGGAAGGCCATGCGCGCGCCCTTGCTGAAGGCCTGCGGGTTGGCGAGCCATTGGTCGAGCTTGGCGTCGTCCCAGCTGAAGGTGGCGCCCTTGAGCCCGTCCGAATAGCTGCCGAAGCCGGGGGTCTTGCCGGCCTCACGCTCGAAGAGGCCGTGGAGGTTCGGGCCGACGCGGTTGGGCTCCCCCGCCTTGATGGTGTGGCAGATGACGCAGCGCTTGAAAATGTTGGCACCCTTGGCGGGATCGCCGCCCGCCTGCGCGCTGCCCGGGAGGAGCAGGCCCGCGGCCGCGAGGACGAGGATTGGCAAGTTGACTTTCGTCATGAGCTTCCTCTGGAGCATTTGGGTCCAGACGCAAAGGGGACGCGGCTCTCATAACAACCCGAGCGCGCGCCCGCAAGCGGGCAATGGCCGGCAGCCGCGCCGCGGGCTCGTACGCTCTCGTCACGCTGCCGCAATCTCTGTACAACTAGGCCCCGCCCGAGGGCGGAGAGATGGGAGGAAGGGATCGCATGAGGCGCTCGCTGCAGACGCGCATGGTCAATTTCGCCGATTGCGACCCCGCCCAATTCGTCTACTACCCGCGCTATTTCGAGTGGTTCGACCGGGGTACGGAGATGCTGTTCCGCGCGGTCGGGCTCAAGTGGGAGGAGCTCTTCGCCGCAGGCGAGTGGAGCGGGGTGCCGCTCCTTGACGCGGGGGCCAAGTTCATGCGCCCCTGCCGCTTCGGCGACACGATCGAGATCGAGAGCTGGATCGCGGAGTGGCGCGGGCGGACCTTCCTCGTCCGCCACCAGGTCCGCAACAAGGGCGAGGTCGCGGTCGAGGGCAACGAATTGCGCGCCTGGACGGTCCTCGACAAGAGCCGGCCCGCGGGCATCCGCGCAGCACCCGTGCCGGATGAAATCGTGGCACGCTTCCAGGCGTCGTCCCCCGGGACTTGAAGACTCGGGACTTGAAGACCTGGGACGTGAGGAGGAGACGCGCCATGCCGAAGGAGATCATCACAGCACCGGGTGCGCCCGTCACGGGCTTCACCGACAAGGCGAAGGCCGCCCCCATCGCCCAGGCCGTCCGCTTCGCCAACATGCTCTTCGTCTCGGGCCAGGGCCCGCTCGATCCCGCGACCCGCGAGGTGGTCAAGGGCGACATCGAGGCGCAGACGCGCCGCACGCTCGCCAACCTGGCGGCCGTGCTGGCCCAGGCCGGGGCCGGCTTCGCCAACGTCGTCAACATGCGGGTCATCCTGCGCGACACGGCCGATTTCCCTCGCTTCAACGAGGTCTTCCGCGAGGTTCTCGCCGGCGAGAAGGTGACGCGCACCTGCGTGGGCGGGACCCCGCACCGCCAGGGGGTCAACGTCGAGATCGATTGCATTGCCATGTTCGATCAGTGAAAATCGGCGGCCTGCAAGGAGGATGAGGATGAGCGGAGGGATCATCGGCGCCGGCGTCGCCCCGCACACCCCGCGCATGGGGGTCGAGGCCACGGCCCCCGACTTCGTCAAGGCCGTGATCAAGGGCCAGGTCGAGATGGGCGAGGCGCTGCGCGCGGCCAAGCCCGACGTCATCGTCATCAACTCCGCGCACTGGGTCTGCACCTTCAACTGGTACGTGACCTGCCAGAAGGCGCACGAGGGGCGCTGCGTCTCCGACGAAGCCCCCGACCTCATCCCCGGCATTCCCTACAGCTACACGGGCGACCCGGCCTACGCCGCCGCCCTCGTCGGCGAGATCAAGGCGCTCGGCTATCCCTGCCACCGCAACGACAGCGAATACTTCAAGTGGGACTACGGCTCCTGGGTGCCGGCGCATTATCTCAATCCCGCGAGCGAGGTGCCGGTCGTGCTGGTGGGGACCGTGGTCTCGGCCGATCTCGAAGAGTCGATGGCGGTCGGGAATGCGGTCCGGCGGGCTGCCGAGAAGACCGGCCGCCGGGTCGCCTTCTTCGCGAGCTGCAGCTTCACCCACAAGCTCGTGCGCGGCCCCGAGCTCTGGCCGAGCGAGGAGCGCCAGGCCCTCGACCGCAAGTTCATCGCCATGCTGAGCGAGGGCCGCATCGGCGAGGCCAAGCGCTGGTTCCCCGAATATACCCACACGGTGGTCGGCGAGATGGGCGGGCGCAACATCGCGACCATGCTCGGCTGCCTCGACGAGGGGCGGCACTACAAGGGCCGGCAGTTCGGGCCCTACGGCCAATCCTCGGGCAGCGGCAACGCCAACCTGCTGCTCGAGCCGGTCAATTAGCGCCCGCATCGCTCAAGTGGAAACGCTCTCCTTTCCGTCACCCCCGCGGAAGCGGTGGTCCATGGCTGCCCGCTTGCGCGGGCATGACGAATAAGGAATAGACAGGCGATTCGACCCGGCCGCACGGATGTCCGGTGCGGGCCGCGCCGCGGTTGCCAAGCCGCGGGTGACGGGCTATAACCGCGCCTCGCGCGCCGGGGAGTAGCTCAGCCTGGTAGAGCACCACGTTCGGGACGTGGGGGCCGGAGGTTCGAATCCTCTCTCCCCGACCAGCGGCGCGCGCGAAAACGAATGAAATCATTGTTTTGATGGCAGCGCCTG
>DATJAC010000066.1:0-2289 GCA_035516655.1 Alphaproteobacteria bacterium
CGGGCTCGGCGACGGCGTCGAACAGAGCTACGAGCGCGCCGGCGAGCATTGCCAGAAAGGCGGGCTCGAGCACCAGGGGGGCGGTGCCTCGCTCTATTCGCTCGGGTACGTCTGCACGGTACGTGGCCTCGCGAGTCGGCGCTTGCGGGAGACTCTGCCGCGCGATGCCATCATGCCCGGGAGCCGCGCCGCGCGCGTGTCCTTCAACCCGGTAAGCGGCACGATGCAGATCCGCACCATCCCGCGCATCGCCACGGTCCGCGATACGACGACGGGTACCTTCGTCCAGCGGCCGATCATCGACGCCGACGCGATCATCGCCAGGGCCTGGCGGGACGCGCTGAATGCCGTGCCCAAGCCCGACGCCGCGCGCCTCGAGAATGAAGGCATGGAGCTCAATCTCGATCTCGACATGACGCTCGAGGCCGGCGGCGGCGGTGGCCGCGTGCACCTCCTGCCGAACAGCGTGCTGATGCCGGGAGACGTCCCCGTCCAGGCGGCGGCCCCCGGCCTGCCCCATCACTGACGGACGCCTCGCACTGACGGCCGCCCTCACGACCGCGCGCCTGAAGCTGCGTCCCGTCGAGCTCGCGGACGCCGCCTTCTTTCTGCGGCTTCTCAACGAGCCCTCGTGGCTTCAGAACATCGGCGACCGCGGCGTGCGCTCGCACCTCGATGCCGAGCGCTACATCGAGCGAACCATCTGGTCCCAGTACGAGGCTCACGGCTACGGCATGTATGTGGTCGAGGCACCCACGCCGCGCGTGCCGATGGGGCTCTGTGGGCTCGTGAAGCGCGACTTCCTCGAGTCGCCCGATCTCGGCTTTGCGCTGTTTCCCGAATGGGTCGGCAAGGGTTACGCGGCCGAAGCCGCGCACGCCGTGATCGCGCACGCCGCAGATCGACTTGGAATCGCCCGGCTCTACGCCATCGTGAACGCCGGCAATCGCCGCTCGATCGCCCTGCTCGAGCGTCTGCACTTCAGGCACGAGGGGCGCTGCGTGATTCCGCCCGCGGGACCCGAAGTCGAGCGCTACGTGAGGGACGCCCCGGGCTGAGCCGGTCAGCGGCTCGAGGCGGTCCGCGTCGGCTTCAAGGCCTTGTTGTTCTGCGTGGTTGCCGGATTCCCCGCGGGTGCTGTCTGCGGGGGCGGCGGCACCTGAGCGGGCAGCGCACCGCTCGCCGGCGGCACGCCGGCCTTGGCCGTGCCTGCAGGCGCGGGCGCCGTGGAGGCCGTCACCGTCGCACCTGGCGCCGGTGCCGTGGCCGGTGCCAGGACAGGCGGCGCCGGACAGGGCTGCACCGCGATCCGCGAGCCCACCCCCTCCGCGAACAGGTCCTGGAGCGGCACGGTCGTCATGCCCGGCCGCGGCGCGAGATCGATCCAGTAGATGGTCTGCGGCAGCTTGTGCTCGGCCACCTCGGCCTTGAATCCCATGCGCTTGACCGAAGCGACGCGCTGATCCGCGTGCGAGCGGTCGCTGAAGAGTCCGAGCGACACGCGCCGTCCGGCATCGCCGCCGGGCGGCATGACGAGCGCGTCCCTGATGCCGGAGTGTTCGAGGCTGACGCGCACCCGGTCCGCCTCGACCTCGTCCTTGAGTCCCCCGACGTACACCCAGAACCCTGAAGCCGTCTCCCCTTCCTCGGCGCGCTGCCGCGGCGCAAAGCCCTTGGAAGTGAGGATGCCAGCCGCCTTGGCAGCGTTGGTGATGTCCCCGAAGGGGCCGACCGACAGGCATGAGGCCGTCTCGTTGAACACCGTCTTGGTATTCGTGGCCGGCTGCTGGTCGGGCGGGAGCTCGGAGAGGAGCTTCAGGCGCGGAAGCTTCGCGATCGCCTCGTTGACGGGCGGGGGCCTGGGCTCATCGACCCAGTGCGCCCAGGCGAAGTACACGAGGTTGAGAGCTACGAGCGCGAGGAAGATGTTGCGCACGGAGTGCCATTGTAGATCAACGGCGGCGGGGCGGCCGCACGGCCCCGATCACGGCCGCCTGGCGGCCCGTCGGAGCATTCGCCGGGGCTCTGCGGCAGTCTGGCAGCGAACTACCAGAAAAACGCCAGCCGGATGCCATGACTCCTGAGCCCTGGCCCGGGCAGGATCCCGCGCGGTCACACACACCCCACTCAAAGGAGACGACCATGTCCAAACGCACGCTGCCCGTTCCGGCTCTCTGGGCCGCCGGAGCCCTCGGCTCAGTTCTGGGATTTTCCACGGCCCTCGCGGCCGACTTCCCCAGCGGGACCTTTGCGGTCAAACAGGCGCCTTACACCCTGACTTTCGACGGC
>DATJAC010000067.1:0-3220 GCA_035516655.1 Alphaproteobacteria bacterium
CGGGGGTCGAGTTCTATCACGAGTTTCCCCCGCAGCCGGGCGATCTCTTCTGGACGCCGGCCGATTGGGCATGGATCGGCGGGCTCCTCGACGTGCTCCTCCCCGCCTGGTTCCACGGCATCCCCGTGCTCGCCTGCCGCATGCGCAAGTTCGATCCCGAGCTCGCCTATGGCCTCATCGCCGAGCACCATGTGCGCAACCTCTTCCTGCCGCCGACGGCGCTCAAGCTGATGCGCCAGGTGCCGTCCCCGCGCGCACGCTGGTCCTACGCCATCCGCTCCGTCTTCACCGGCGGCGAGGCCATGGGCGAGGAGCTCCTCGCCTGGGGCCGCGAGGCTCTCGGCGTCACCATCAACGAAGGCTACGGCCAGACCGAGTGCAATCTCGTGCTCGGCAATTGCGCCGCCGTCATGCCGGTGCGCTCGGGCTCGATGGGACGGCCGATCCCGGGCCATCGCGTGGAGATCGTCGACGACAAGGGCAAGCTGCTGCCGATCGGTACCCCCGGCATCGTCGGGGTCGAGCGGCCCGACCCGGTGATGCTGCTCGAGTACTGGCGCGATCCCGCCGCGACGCGCGCGAAATACGCGGGCGACTGGCTCTTGACCGGCGACATAGCCGTCAAGGACGCGGACGGCTACTTCTGGTTCCAGGGCCGCAGCGACGACATCATCACCTCGGCCGGCTACCGCATCGGACCGAGCGAGATCGAGGACTGTCTCATGAAGCACCCCGCGGTCGCCATGGCCGCCGCGATCGGCGTGCCGGACTCGCTGCGTACGGAGATCGTCAAGGTCTTCATCGTGCCGGCCGCGGGGACGGCCCCCTCCGCCGAGCTCGCCCGCGAGCTGCAGGAGTTCGTCAAGATGCGGCTTGCCGCCCACGAGTATCCCCGCCTCGTCGAGTTCACCGAGGCGCTGCCGCTCACGGCGACCGGCAAGATCATGCGCCGCGAGCTGCGCGCGCGCGAGGCGGCACGGCAGGAAGCGGGGCGGTAATGTTGAGTGACCTTACCATTCGCTCCGTGGCTCGGCAGGATTACGACCGATGGCTTCCCTTGTGGGAGGGCTACAACGCGTTCTATGGGCGATCGGGTGCCACGGCACTCTCTCCCGAAATCACGCGCATGACTTGGGAACGCTTCTTCGACGCCTACGAGCCGGTGCATGCACTTGTCGCCGAGTCGAATGACCAGTTGCTTGGCCTTGCGCACTACCTTTTTCACCGCAGCACCACGGCGATCGGGCCTTATTGCTATTTGCAGGACCTGTTCACGAGCGAAGCGGCGCGCGGAAAAGGCGTGGGCAGGGCTCTGATCAACGGGGTCTACGAGCAGGCCAAGCTTGCCGGATCGCCGCGCGTATACTGGCAAACCCACGAAACAAACCGGACGGCGATGCACCTCTACGACAAGGTGGCCGAACGCTCCGGATTCGTGGTTTATCGCAAGCTGTCTTGAGCCGAGAAACGATCGTCGGGGCGGACGGGGTGACGCCCGCGGGGGCCCGTGCTACGATCGCCTCCCTCACGCAAGAGAGGCCGCCATGAAGGATTTCGACGCCATCCCGATCATCGACGTCTCGGCCCTCGCCGGCCGCGGCGAGGGCCGGCGGCGATGCGGCAAGGCGATCGGGGCGGCCTGCCGCGAGGTCGGCTTCTTCTATGTCGCGAACCACGGGGTCGAGGCGGGCCTTGTGCGCGAGGTCTTCGCGCTCGCGGCCGAGTTCTTCGCCCTCCCGCTCGAGGAGAAGATGGCGGTCGCGATGAAGCGCTCGCCCTGGTTCCGCGGCTATCTGCCGCTCGGCGGCGAGACGACCGATCCCGCGACAGGCGCCGACCCCAAGGAGGGCTTCGACATCTCGCTCGAGCTCCCGCCCTCGGACCTCGAGACCACCCCGTTCGCCCATCTGCGCGGACCGAACCAGTGGCCGGCGCGGCCGGTGCTGTTGCGCCCGATCTTCTCGGCCTATTACGAAGCGCTCTGCGACCTCGGGCGGAGCCTCTCGGAAGCTTTCGCGCTCGCCCTCGATCTGCCCGAGGATTTCTTCGCGAGCCGGCTTTCGCATCCGACGGCGATCCTGCGCGTGCTGCATTATCCGCCGCGCGCGGCCCTCCCCGACTTGGCGGACTTCCCCGACGTCGGCTGCGGTGCCCATTCCGACTACGGCTACCTTACCATCCTGGCGCAGGATTCCTTGGGCGGGCTCCAGGTGCAGAATCGCGCCGGCAAGTGGATCGACGCGGTACCCATGCCCGGCACCTTCGTCTGCAACATCGGCGAGATGATGGCGCGCTGGACCAACGATCTCTTCCTCGCGACCCAGCATCGCGTGGTCAGCCGGCACGCGGGCTCGCGCTATTCGGTGCCGTTCTTCTTCCATCCCAATCCGGAAGTCATGATCGATTGCCTGCCGGGCTGCCTCGAGGCGGGTGCAGCGCAGAAATATCCCCCGATCCAGAGCGGCGCCCATCTCGAGAGCCGGCTGCGCGAGGGCTACGGCTGAACCTTCGGCGTCATTCCGGAAGCTTAGGCGAGCCCGGGAAAAGCCGGGCTTTTCCCGGTCGCGAGCCTTGCTATCCGGAATCCGTGGCTGGGCTCGCGCTGTCTGGACCACGGATTCCGGATCGCGCAAATCATCGCATGTGCGATGATTTGCTTGTCCGGAATGACGAACTAGACGATAAATCTTCGCGGCCTTAGGCCGACGCCGAGCTCAAGTGAAGGAGGACGAGATGCCGGATACCGCAACCGCCGCGGCACCAAGGGTGGGCGAGACGAACAAGGCCCCGCGCATTCGCGGCCTGCTCTCGCCCGTGGTGACGCCCTTCAAGCCCGATCTCGGCGTCGACGCGGACCGGCTCGTGCGCCACTGCCGCTGGCTCGTCTCGCAGAATTGCGGCCTGGCCGTGTTCGGCACCAACAGCGAGGCGAACTCGCTCAGCCTCGAGGAGCGGCTCGATCTGCTCGAGACGCTGATCGCGGCCAAGATCGATCCCAAGGTCATGATGCCGGGGACGGGCTGCTCCGCCCTGCCCGACTCCGTGCGGCTCACGCGGCGCGCGGTCGAGCTCGGCGTGGCGGGTGTCCTCATGCTGCCGCCCTTCTACTACAAAGGCGTGAGCGACGAGGGACTCTTCCGCAATTTCGCCGAGGTGATCGAGCGGGTGGGCGACGCACGCCTGCGCATCTATCTCTACCACATCCCGCCCGTTTCCCAGG
>DATJAC010000068.1:0-6051 GCA_035516655.1 Alphaproteobacteria bacterium
CTGGAAAATTCGTTGCTAGACGAAAAAATTCCGTTGATCCGCCGCGTAACGAATTTCTCATCCCAACCCATTGATCTGCCGTCATATTTTTTGACGCAGACCGAATAATTCGGGGCGAAAAACGCGATTTTCGCTGTATTAGCGCCCGCCGAGCCCGTCGGCGCGGTTATCTCAATCCTCGGCGCGCACCTTGACGTAGGAGCCGGGGGCATCCTCGATCGGTTTGAGCTTGCCGTCGCCGGGGTGGCGCGCCGGTACCTCGCCGCCGGCATATTGCGAGACCCAGCGTTCCCAGACCGGCCACCACGAATCGGGGATCGCAGTTGCGGTGGCGAACCATTCCTCCGGCGTCGGCGGGTTCCGGTCGTTCTCCCAGTGCCCGTATTTGCTGCCCGGAGGGTTGACCACGCCGGCGATATGGCCCGAAGCCGACAGCACGAACCTGACCGGGCCCTTGTAGAGTTGGGTTGCCGCATAGGTCGACCGCCACGGGGCGATGTGGTCTTCGCGGGTCGACAACAGGAAGGACGGGGTCTTGATCCTTCGCAAATCGATCGGCACGCCGTCGAGGGTGATGCCGCCCGGTTTGACCAACAGATTCTCCTGGTACATGTTGCGCAGATAAAAGCTGTGCATGGCGGCCGGCATGCGCGTCGAATCGGCGTTCCAGTAGAGCAGGTCGAATGGGAAGGGCGACTTGCCGAGCAGATAGTTGTTGACGACAAAAGACCAGATCAGGTCGTTGGCGCGCAGCATGTTGAAGGTCGTCGCCATGGCGCGGCCTTCGAGATATCCCTTCGCGTTCATTCGCTCTTCGAGGGCGGCGAGCTGCTCCTCGTCGATAAAGACCGAGAGCTCGCCGGCCTCGGCGAAATCGACCATGGCCACGAAATACGTGGCGCTCTTGATCCTGGTGTCGTGCTTGACCGCCATATAGGCGAGGGTGCTCGCCAGCAACGTGCCGCCGAGACAATAGCCGATCACGTTCGCCTCGCGCTCGCCGGTTGCCGCTTCGATCGCGTCGAGGGCCGCAAGCAGGCCTTCGCCCATGTAGTCGGCGAACGTCTTGGCGGCGAGCCGCTCGTCGGGGTTGACCCAGGAAATCACAAAGACCGTGTGGCCCTCGCCGACCGCCCACTTGATGAACGAGTTCTTCTCCCTGAGATCGAGGATGTAGAACTTGTTGATCCAAGGCGGAACGATGAGGAGCGGGCGCTTCCACACCTCGCTCGTCGTGGGGTCGTACTGGATGAGCTGGATGAGGTCGTTCTGGAAGACCACCTTGCCCGGCGTCACCGCGATGTTCTCGCCGAGCTTGAACACCTCCATGTCGGTCATCTTGATGTGGAGCTTGCCCTTGCCGCGCTCCAGATCCTCGAGCAGGTTGGAGAGCCCCTTGACCAGGTTCTCCCCGCCCGATTCGAGGGTGGCGCGGATGACCTCCGGATTGGTCATCACGAAATTGGAGGGCGCCATCGCATCGACGAACTGGCGCGTATAGAACTCGACCTTCTTGGCGGTCTTGTCGTCGAGGCCGTCGACCTCGCTCACGGTCTTCTGGATCCAGCGCGCGGAGAGCAGGTAGGACTGCTTGATGAAGTCGAAGAGCTGGTTCTCCTCCCAGGACGGATCCTTGAAGCGGCGGTCGTCCGCACTCGGCTCGGCAACGGGCCCGTCCTCGGCCCCGAGCCAGCGCCGCGTCGTGTTCTGCCAGAGCGACATGTAGTCGCGCCAGAGGTTGACCTGGGCCTCCATCAGCTTGGTCGGATTGGCGATCAGCCGCGCCGTCATCTCGATGAAGGCGCGGCCGATGTTGAGCGGGTCGGCCGTGCCGACGTGGCGGTCGGTCTCTTGGCGCGCGAGAAACTCGCGGACGAGCCGTTGGCTGCGCTCGGCGATCTTGGCCATGGCCTGCGAGAACTCGACCGGGTCGGGCAGCTTGATGTCGGGTCCCCGCGTGCCGGGATCGGATTCAGCGGCCATTCCGCACTCCCTCTCGCATCGTCGCATCTCCCCGGGCCCCGGAAAGCCCGCCCCAAGGCCGAGTTCCGGAGGGCCGGGCCCCTCGGCTTGCGCGACCCATATGGTTCCATTACACGATCTTTGCAATCAATATAATGTGGGGCCGGGAGCCGAAGAGGGCGGCGAGGTGCTGGGAAATGACGCTGGCATGGCTATGAGCTTCGGCCGGTCGAGGCGGGTGCCGCGGCCGAGGGCGATGCTTTCGCTTGCGGCCCTCCTGGCGCTGGCACTTGCGGCCTGCAGCGACTTCAGCACCGACGACCTGCTCGCCTGGCGCCAGGGCATGGTCAAGGAGGTGGCGGGCGCCATCCCGGGCACGGATCAGCCCTACCCGAACCTCGCCACGGTACCCGAAAAAGCGCCGGCAGGGAGCTCGAAGGCCGCGCGCGTCGAGCTCCAGAAGAAGCTCGAGGCCGACAATAAGGCCACGGGCTATGTGCCCGACAAGGCGAATGCCCCGGAGATTCCCTCCCCGCCGGCCGCCCTGCCGCCGGGCTTCGTCGAGGCGGAGCAGCCCGTCCAGCTCGCCGATGCGGGCTTGCCGGGCGGGACGGCAGCGGCCCTCGGCCCGCCGGGCGAGCCACGCCGAGTAGCGATCGTGCTCTTCGCCGAAGGCTCGGCCGCGATCGATTCCGGGCAGATCGGCAAGCTGAAGCCGATTTTGGACGCGGTGCGCCGCGACGGCGGCACGCTCCATGTCGTAGGCCACGCCTCCCAGACGGGCGACGGGCTCGATCAGACCAAGGTCGACAATTTCGATCTCTCGGTCGAGCGGGCGGACGCGGTGGCCAAGGCGCTAGGGGAGCTCGGCCTCGAGTCGAATGCGCTTCAAGTCAGCGCCGAGGGCGACAGCAAGCCGGTCGTAGCTGTCGCGGGGGCCAAGGGAGAGGCTGCCAACCGGCGGGTCGACATTTTCTACGGGGAGTAGGGTTGGTGCCGAGTCGGGCCGGCCCCGTGACAGGATGGCGTTGCTGCGTCTACCATGACCCGGCCTGGGGAGGAGGATCGGATGGATACCCGCGAGCGCGAGCTGAGGCACGGCAGCGGCCATGATCACGGTCGAGCTCATGACCATGACCACGCGCAGCAGGACGTACCTTCGGACATAACGCTCAGGGTCAAGGCGCTCGAGTCGCTGCTGGTCGAGAAGGGCCTCGTCGATCCGGCCGCCCTCGATGCCATCGTCGACATGTACGAGCACAAGGTCGGCCCCAAGAACGGCGCTCGGGTCGTCGCCCGGGCCTGGTGTGACCCCGCCTACAAGGAGCGCCTCCTTGCCGACGCGAGTGCCGCGATCGGCGAGTTCGGCTATACCGGCCGGCAAGGCGAGCACATGATCGTCGTCGAGAACAAGCCCAAGCTTCACAACCTCGTCGTCTGCACGCTCTGCTCCTGCTATCCCTGGACCGTGCTCGGCCTGCCGCCCGTCTGGTACAAGTCGGCCCCCTACCGCGCGCGCGCGGTGATCGACCCGCGCGGCTTGTTGCGCGAGCTCGGTCTCGAGCTCGACGAGGACGTCGAGCTGCGCGTGTGGGATTCGACGTCCGAGATGCGCTATCTCGTGCTGCCCGAGCGGCCTGCCGGCAGCGAGGGCATGGACGAAGCAGCCCTCGCCGCCCTGGTCACGCGCGACGCCATGGTCGGGGTCGCCAAAATAGCACCCCCCGCGCCGCGGGGCCGGCCATGAACGGCATCCACGACATGGGCGGGATGCACGGCATGGGGCCGGTCGAGATCGAGCCCGGCGAGCCCGTCTTCCACGCTCCCTGGGAGGGGCGCGTGCTGGCCCTCAACCTCGCCATGGGGGCCTGGCGCAAATGGAACATCGACGCCTCGCGCCACGAGATCGAGCTCATTCCGCCGGCCCAATACCTGCGCATGAGCTATTACGAGAAATGGTTGGCACGGCTCGTGGCACTGGCCCTCAAAAGCGGGCTCGTGAGCCGGACGGAAGTCGAGAGCGGGCGCCCGGATCGGACCGCGGCCAAGGCAAGCCCGGCGCTGGTCCCCGCCGAGGTCGGGCCCATGCTCGGCCGCGGCGCGCCCGCGACACGCGACGTGGCGGTCACGGCGAGCTTCAAGCTGGGCGACAGGGTGCGCGCGCGGAACATCCATCCCCTCGGCCACACGCGCCTTCCGCGCTACGCGCGCGGCAAGCTCGGCAGCATCGCGCGCGATCACGGCGTGCACGTCTTCCCCGACAGCCGCGCGCATTTCCGCGGAGAGAACCCCCAGCATCTCTACTCGGTGCGCTTCGCCGCGCGCGAGCTCTGGGGCGAGGCTGTCGCGGTGCAGGACGCCGTCTACCTCGATTTGTGGGACGACTACCTTGAGCGCGCTTGAGTCGGATCCCGTTTTCGCCGAGCCGTGGCAGGCCCAGGCCTTCGCCCTCGCCGTCAAGCTCTCCGAGGCGGGGCACTTCACCTGGAAGGAATGGGCCGATGCCCTCGCCGCCGAGCTCAAGCGGGCCGCCGAGCGCGGCGAGCCCGACGACGGCCAGCGCTATTATCACCACTGGCTCGCCGCCCTCGAGCGCCTCGCGGCGGAGAAGGGCCTGGCCGACCCCGCGAGCCTCGCCGCGCGCAAGGAGGCCTGGGCTGCGGCCTACCGTGCCACCCCGCACGGCAAGCCGGTCGAGCTCAAGTGAGAGCCCTTTCCTCCGGCCGCGGCTCGGACGAGGCGCGGTGGGTCCTTCGAGACGCTCGCTGCGCTCGCTCGTCAGGATCTGATTTAAGATGATCTGTTCACTTTCAATGCTCTATTCGTCACCCCGGCCAAAACCGGGGTCCATGTCAGAAGCCCGGCTCGCGGCCGACGATGGATCCCCGCTTTCGCGGGAATGACGATCTGTGTCGGGTAATGCATTGAAGATAATGTGTTCGTTTCCGGCCGGTCTCTCAGGACGAGGCAAGGACTTTCTGCCACACACCAAATTGCCTCATCCTGAGGAGCGCCCCGAAGGGGCGCGTCTCGAAGGACCTGCGGCAGCTCTGCGAACGGTCACGATTTTCCTGGAAAATCGCGGCCGTCGGGGATAAACAGACGGGCGCCCGAAATCCCCACTTTGCGGTTTGGATCATGACCTTCGCCTATCCTCGCCTCGCACGACCGCAGCAGCGCCGGGCCGCCGGCACGTGAGCGCTCCGCTCCGCATCGCCATCGCCGGGCTCGGCACCGTCGGTGCCGGCACGCTCGCCGTGCTCGCCAAGAACGCGGAGCTGATCAGGGCGCGCTCCGGCCGTCCCCTCGCGGTCACGGCGGTGAGTGCCCGCGACCGCGCGCGCGACCGCGGCACGCCGCTCGCCGGCGTCACCTGGTACGACGACCCCGTCCGCATGGCGCGCGAGGCCGAGGTCGAGGTCGTGGTCGAGCTCATCGGCGGCTCGGATGGTGTGGCCAAGGCGGTGATCGAGGCCGCCCTCGCGCGGGGGCGGCATGTGGTGACCGCGAACAAGGCGCTCCTCGCCGTCCATGGTGCGGAATTGGCGCTCGAGGCGGAGCGTGCGGGCGTCGCCCTCAGCTACGAGGGTGCGGTCGCGGGCGGCATTCCGATCGTGAAGGCGCTGCGCGAGAGCCTGGCCGCCAACCGCATCGAGCGCGTCTACGGCATCCTCAACGGCACCTGCAACTACATCCTGACCGACATGCGGCGCAACGCGCGCGAGTTCGCCGCCGCCCTCGCCGACGCCCAGCGTCTCGGCTACGCCGAGGCGGACCCGAGCTTCGATGTGGACGGGGTCGACGCCGCGCACAAGCTTGCCATCTTGGCTAGCCTCGCCTTCGGCACCAAGGTCGATTTCGGCGGCGTCTACATGGAAGGCATCCGGCACGTCTCGCCGCGCGACATCGCCTTTGCCGAGGAGCTCGGCTACCGCATCAAGCTCGTCGGCAGCGCGCGGCTGACCGCGCACGGGCTCGAGCAGCGCGTGCATCCCTGCATGGTCGCCCTGGACAACCCGCTCGCCCATGTCGAGGGCGTGCTCAACGCCGTGGTCGCCAAGGGCGATTTCGCCGAGACCACCGAATATG
>DATJAC010000069.1:0-13314 GCA_035516655.1 Alphaproteobacteria bacterium
GACCGCAGCCTCGATGGCGAGCCCGCGCGCGTCCTTGTTGAGCCCGAGGCGGCGCAGGCTCTCGATCGCCTTGTCGAGGGCGATCGGATTGCTGTTCTGTGCCCCTCCGGGACCAAGGGCTATGAGGACCATGAGCACCGCTTCGCCGCGGCGGCCGGTTTCGACGGCATCGCTCAGCCCCTGCCACAGGGGGAGGGACGGCATCGCCGCCGGCTCGGCGTCGCTGGCGAGCGAGAGCGGCTGCCAGGCGACGCCCGCGAGCGGCTTGCCGAGGGCCGCGGTGAGGCCGAGCAGCCGTGCTGCGCGCTCGTCGACGAGCCCGACCGCGGCCCCCGCGGCCGCTCGCTCCCCGGCACGCCAGGCGCGGAAATGCTCCGCGTCCGACGGCTCGGAATCCGAGGCGAGGAGGCGGGCATAGGGCCAGAGCTCGGTCGCGGGCTCCAAGGCGGTGCCGGCACTCGGATGCACGGCATCGGCCAAGGCAAACCAGTCCTCCGCCCGCTCGATCGCACCCGCATAGAGGAGGGCGCGGCCTGCCTCGCTGGCGAAGAAGCCGAGCTCGGGTGCCGGAGCGAGCTCCTCGATGAACGGCAGATTGACCATGATCGCGAGCTGATAGACGTTGGCCGAGCGCGCGAGCGCCAAAGCCGCACGCAGCGCCTCGGCGCGCGCCGCCGGCACCGTTTGCGCCTGAGCCGCGCGATAGAGCAGCGCGCGCGCGCGCGGGCCGTAGTCGGATTGCGCCTGGCTCAGGGCATTCTGCAGCTCCGCCTCGCTCAACGTGACGCCGTCGTAGATGCGGCGGAGCTCCGCCCCCGAGAAGGCGCCGAGGAGGGCTGCATGCTCGGCGGCGGCGAGGCAGAGATCGCTGCCCTCATCGGGGCTCTCGGCGATCGCGCGCAGCACGGCCGGCTGCGCATTGCGCAGCGCATCCTCGGGCAACGGCTGCTTCGCCGCGCGCATCATGGCGAGCATCAGAGGGGTGGCCTCGCCGAGGCTCGCGAGCGGCACCACCTTGTCGCCCATGATCGCATCGATCAGCGTGAAATAGGCACTGTCCTTGTCATCGCCCTCCTCGCGCAGCAGGCCGACGCCGAGGTCGACCTCCCGGCTCTTCTTGGCCAACGCCTGGCAGAAGACCTGGAGCTTCTGCCAGAACAGGCTGTGGTAGCTGCGGATCAGGCCGGCCATCTCCGCGCACACCTCGCTCGTCTTGCCGTCGATGAGGCGCGCCTCGATGCCGACGCGGGCGAGGGCGTCGTCGCCGTCGCCCCCGGAGGCGGCCGTGCCCTCGGAGGCGGCCGCACGCCCGGAAGCGGTCGCCAAGAGTGCCCTGAGACCCTCGAAATCGCCCATCTCGGCGAGCTTCTGCGCCCGCGCGAGGAGGAAATCGTCGCTGCCCGCCTCGGCACCCTCGGGCGGAGTGGCGGCGGCGAGGAGCAGGCGCTCGGTGAGCGCCCGCAAGGTCGGCGAGGTATTGCCCGCGGGCAGGGCGGCGATGAGCTTGACGGCGAGAGCCGACGGCGTGCCGCGCCAGAGGTCGGCGCCCAGGTCGTGCGCGCGCGCCTCGGGCACGGCCCGGGCCTCGCGATCGGAGGCTGAGAGCTTGCCCGCCCCGATCGCCTTGGCGCTCGCGGGTTGCTCCGCCGGCGGCACGAGGACGGTCGGGGAAAGTGGAGGGGTACCGCCCACGGCGGGTGCCGCCGGCGGCGTTGCGATTGGGGCCGGGGCTGCGGCTGGGGCCGGGGTTGCGGCTGGGGTCGAGGCTTCGGCCGGGGCCGGCGTGCCGGTCCCTTGCGTGCCGCCCTCGTTCGGCTGCCCGGGAGTGGACTGCAGCGGGGGCAGGGGCACGACCTCGACGGGGGTGATCTGGGAGAGGGCTGACCGGCCTCCCGCCAAGGTGGTGAGTGCAGCGGCCAGGAGGAGGGCCGGAAGGCGGCCGGCCGCGGGACGGCTATCGCGGGAAGCGCTCATTCGGGATGACTTTCTCGACCTTGGCCGTGGGTGGCGGTATCTGCCAGGTGGCGAGGAAGACGGCCCCGCCGACGATCACGACCAGAACGAAGAGTGCGATGATGCGGGAGAGCTTGGACATGCGCGTCCGTTCGCTTGGGGCGGCAGGCGCCGCGGTGAAGGACCCCTGTGTCGGGCGTGTGGCACCCGTGGCGACACGCGATCGGGCATTGTGTTAAAGTTGCAGTGTGGCGATATTACGGCACTCTCGTCGTGCGGAAAACCTCGCAAGCCGGAATTGCGGTGCCGGGGCGCGGCACGGTGAGTGCGATCGGATGCACCCATGAGAACGGCCCATTCCAGCGCTTCGCTCCAGGGCGGCTCGAGTCGCAAGCCTGCCAAGACGCTCGTCCTCGTCGGCCTCATGGGGGCCGGCAAGAGCTGCATCGGCAAGCGCCTCGCTCAGCACTTCGGCCTCGCCTTCGTGGATGCGGACCTCGAGATCGAGCGCGCGGCCGGCTGCAAGATTTCGGAGATCTTCGAGCGCCACGGCGAGGCGCATTTCCGCGACGGCGAGCGCCGCGTCATCGCGCGCCTCCTCGATCAGCCGCTGCAGGTGCTGGCGACCGGGGGCGGGGCCTTCATGGACCCGCGCACGCGCGAGAAGATCCGCGCGTGCGGCATCTCGATCTGGCTGCGCGCCGACCTCGAGCTCCTGCTGCGCCGCACCGCGCGCCGCACCAACCGCCCGCTGCTCAACAACGGCGACCGCCGGGCGACGCTCGCGCGGCTGATGGAGGCGCGCTATCCGGTCTACGCCGCGGCGGACATCGTGGTCGACAGCAACGATGCCCCTCCCGAGCTCACGGTCGAGCGCGTGATCGCGGCCCTCGAGCGCTTCCTCGTCGACGAGGAGGCCCTGAGCCCGGATAAGGTCCGCGAGCCCGCACCGTGAGCCTGCGCCAGGTCGTGCAGGTCGCCCTCGGCGAGCGCAGTTACGACATCCTCGTGGGTGCCAGCTTGATCGAGGAAGGCGGGGCGCTGCTCGCACCTGTCTTGGCACGGCCGCGCGTCGTCGTGGTGACGGACGCGAACGTTGCCGCCCTCCACCTCGAGCGTCTCGCCGCCTCCCTCGCGCGGGCGGCGATCGCCCACGATACCGTCATCCTGCCTCCCGGCGAGGCGACCAAGGACTGGCCGCACCTCGAGGCCCTCCTCGACCGCCTGCTCGAGCAAGCGGTCGAGCGCACGACGACGCTCGTGGCCTTGGGCGGGGGGGTGATCGGCGACCTCGTCGGCTTCGCTGCGAGCATCCTGCTGCGCGGCATCGCTTACGTGCAGATCCCGACCACGCTCCTGGCCCAAGTCGACAGTGCGGTCGGCGGCAAGACCGCCATCAACACGCGCTACGGCAAGAACCTGGTCGGCAGTTTCCACCAACCGCGGCTCGTGCTCGCCGATACCGGGGCGCTCGCCAGCCTGCCCAAGCGCGAGCTCCTCGCGGGATACGCCGAGGTGGCGAAGTACGGGCTCTTGGGCGACGCCGCGTTCTTCGCCTGGCTCGAGGAGCACGGCCCGGCACTCGCCCGCGGCGAGACAGCCGCCCTCGAGCGCGCCGTCGCCCGCAGCTGCGAGCTCAAGGCGGCGATCGTGGCAGCGGATGAGCGCGAGGCGGGAGCGCGCGCACTCCTCAATCTCGGCCATACCTTCGCCCATGCGCTCGAGGCCGAGACGGGGTTCGGCCACGAGCTCCTGCACGGCGAGGCGGTCGCCCTCGGCATGGTCATGGCCTTCGAGCTCTCCGCGCGCCTCGGCTACTGCCCGCCCGCGGACGCAGCGCGGGTGCGCCGCCACCTCGGTGCCATGGGCCTGCCGACGGCACTGCCGCGCAACCAGGGGCGGCAGTGGGACGCCGAGCGGCTCACCGCACACATGGCGCGCGACAAGAAGGTGCGCGACGGGCGCATTACCTTCGTGCTCGCGCGCGGCATCGGAGACGCCTTCGTCGCACCGGATGTGGCCCCCGAGGCGGTGCGGACGCTGCTTGACGCCGCCATCGCCGCCTGAGGGCGGCGGGGCGAGACGGCCATGGATATCGACCTCTCGCTCGTGCTCACGCTTGCCCTCATCCTCGTTCTCCTCCTCGCCTCCGCCTTCTTCGCCGCCTCCGAGACGGCGATCACCGGCGCCTCGCGCCCGCGCATGCACGCGCTCGAGCGGCGCGGCAACGAGCGCGCCCGCCTCGTCAATCGCTTGCGCGAATCGAAGGAGCGTCTCATCGGCGCCATCCTGCTCGGCAACAACCTCGCCAACATCCTGGCCTCGGCCTTGGCCACGAGCCTCTTGATCGACTGGTTCGGCCACGCCGGGGTCGCCTACGCGACGATCGTCATGACGGCGCTCGTCCTGCTCTTCGGCGAGGTCATGCCCAAGACCTACGCGATCAACCACTCCGACCGGGTGGCGCTGGCGACAGCCCCGCTCGTGCGCGCGGTCACCTGGCTCTTCGGGCCGGTCACCCACGGCATCGAGGTCTTGGTGCGCACGATATTGCGCCTCTTCGGCATCCGCATCGGCACGGCAGTGAGCGGGCTCTATCACGAGGAGGAGCTGCGCGGCGCCATCGACCTCCATCACGGGCCGGAGCCCGAGACGGTCGAGGAGCGGCGCATGCTGAGGAGCGTGCTCGACCTCGACGACGTGGCGGCGGGCGAGATCATGATCCACCGCAAGGACGTCGAGACCATCGAGGCGGACCTGCCGACGGCACGCATCATCGACCAGGCGGCCGAGAGCCGCTATTCGCGCATCCCGCTCTGGCGCGGCGAGCCCGACAACATCGTGGGCGTGCTGCACAGCCGGGCCCTGCTGCGGGCGCTGCGCGCCAACGCGGGCAGCTTCGACACGCTCGCCCTCGACAGCGCCATCGTCAAGCCCTGGTTCATCCCCGAATCGACGACGCTCCTGCATCAGCTCCGCAGCTTCCGCGACCGGCGCGAGCACATGGCCTTCGTCGTCGACGAGTACGGCAGCTGGCTCGGCATCGTGACCCTCGAGGACGTGCTCGAGGAAATCGTCGGCGACATTACCGACGAGCTCGAGATGGCCGCGCGCGGCGGGCGTCACGAGGCGGGGATCAGGGTCGCGGGCGTGCGGCCCGAGCCGGGCGGGACCTACGTGGTGCGGGGCAGCGTCACCATCCGCGATCTCAACCGCGAGTTCGACTGGCGCCTGCCCGACGAGGAGGCCCACACGCTTGCCGGCCTCGTCATGCACCAGGCCCGCGCCATCCCGGAGCCCGGCCAGGTCTTCACCTTCTTCGGCTTCCGCTTCGAGATCCTGCGCCGCCAGCGCAACCAGATCACCGCCATCCGCGTGACCCCGCCCCCGCTCGAGGGGGGCAAGTGAGGGGGCGGCGCCCCGGGCGTTCGTTCATGAGCGGGGAGAAGGCCGCGGCCGGCGGCTGGCCGCAAGCCAGGGCAGAGCCAACCAACGTGTGTCGGATGGGAGATTCCGCAGATTCACTCGAAGCGGACGCCGGCAACGGCCGTCGAGCTCACATCTCGTGTCAGGTCTTCGCGTAAGCGGCGTTTGCGTCTTCAAAAAGGCGCATATTCTTCTCTATGTCGTAGCGCTGTTCCAAGAGCGTCTCCGGGTCCCATTCGCTCCGCGTGGCACCGAAGAAGTCGCCGCCATAGACATGGATAGCGCCCGTAAGACGGGGAATCGGGTTAGTGACCGAGTGAATGATGTCGCGTCCCAGAGGTTCGGCATCCTTCACGCATAGCGATTTGGCGCCCGCGGCTTCGACGCATCCGTTTGACCGGCCCGGCACACGTCGCCAAAAGATGTTATCCTCTCGACCTGCATAGATACCGATGACGGCCCACATGCGGTGGTCGTGGGGCATGATCGTCATGCGGGGCGCCCAGATGACGTTGAGGATGGTGAGATCGTCCGCATGGAAGAGTTTCTCGACAGTCGCGCGTTTAGGCTCGCCCAATCCATTGAGCACGGCTGACGGGTCAGAGACCGCGCGCGCCACAACTTCACGCACGGATTTGTGAGTCGCATCGGCTCGGATTGCGCCGCGGCAATCGGCGACGAATTGATCCAGGTCAAACAAGTTTCGCCCCCACGATGAACATTGCCCGCTACTTCAGAAGAACTTCCGCCGCAGGAGCTTTCTTCCAAGGCGCAATATAGCACATTCCGATCGGGCAAGGTGCGATTCGGATTGCGTCTGGATCTGGCAGTTCTGCGACCTCCAGCGGCAGATGAAGAGCTGGCCACCTTCGGTCACAAAGCGGACATTTGCGCACTCGTCGAGGCCCGATCAATGACCCCTTATGACGACACGCGTGAGGCCGACGAGTATCCTTGCGTCGCCTCGGCTCAGAACGCCTTTTCGAGGTCCGCCTGCTTGAGCGTATGGTTCGCCCAATGGCGGGACTTGATGTTGTTGTCGACCATGAACCGCCGCCCGTTGATCGGGCTTCGCCGGATGTCGTGATCGCCTTTGCCGTGGCGAACGAAGACGCAGCGGCGCTCCCGGAGCATCGCCTTTACGCGCGGCGCAGAGTTGTCCGGCATCAGGCCGCGCGGTACGCGTGCTCGCTGCGTTCGGCGGTAACGGTGAAGGGAATCGCCTGCGTGCCCGTGGCAATCAGGCCGTTTTCTTCCAGGAGCTCGGTCACCTCCGTCTTGAGCTTGTCGATCAGCGCCTCGAAGCTGTCGGCACCGGTGGCGAGTCCCGGCACGTCCTCGCTCGAGGCGACCCATACCGCGGACTCCGGGGCCCACTCGGCCTTGACGTGACAGGGCTTCATCGCCCACGCGCTCCGCTTCGTGATCGACCACGAATATAGCCGGATTTCCGCGCCTTCGCTCGCCCTTGACCGCAGCCCCAAGCCCCTTATATTGCACTGCACCAATACCGAGCGGACGGAGCCATGCCCTTAAGCCAGGCGCGCGAGCGCGAGCATATCCATACGCGGCGCATCGAGTGCCGCGGCTACCAGCGCAAGGACGGCCTGTGGGACATCGAGGGCCACCTCGTCGACACCAAGACCTACGGCTGGCATAGCGACTACCGCGGCGAGGTCGCACCCGGCGTGCCGGTGCACGAGATGTGGCTGCGCTTGACCGTCGACGAGGATCTCCTCATCCACGAGGTCGAGGCGGCGAGCGACTTCCACCCCTTCCATCTCTGTCCGACGGTGACGCCCAATTTCGCCGCCCTCAAGGGCCTCAGCATCGGGCCCGGCTGGCGCCGGCAGGTGCGCGCGCGGGTCGGCGGGGTCAAGGGCTGCACCCACCTCGTCGAGCTCCTCTGGCCGATCGCCACCACCGCGTTCCAGTCGATCTTCCCCGCACGCGAGAAGCGCGCGCGCGAGCACGGCGAGACGATGGGCCACGAGCGGCGCGGCCGGCCCGAGCTCATCGACAGCTGCCGGGCGCTCGCCGGCGACAGCGAGGTGGTGAAGCGCTACTGGCCCGACTATTACACGGGCGTGTGAGGCTTTTCGGCCTCGGCCGGGGTCAAGGTGGAGAGCGAGAGCGCATGCACGCCGCCCGCGAGCTCGTCCTTGAGGATCTCGTAGACGCGGCGCTGGCGCGCCACGCGCGAGCACCCCTCGAATGCGGCGGCGACGATCTCGACGCGGAAGTGCGTCTCGCCCCCGGGCCTGGCCCCGGCGTGGCCCGCGTGCCGTGCCGATTCGTCGACGATCTCGAGGTGCGAAGGTGCCAGGGCGGCACCGAGCTTGGCACGGATGCGTGCGGCCATGTCCATCGCCGTCTCCCGAAGCAAGCGCTCGAATCGAGCGCTGCTATCCGCGGCAGATGTGCGCCGCCGAATGCCGCGCGTCAAGGTCGCCCGACCCCGCCCGCGAGCGGCGCCAAGGCTTGCTTGACGGCTTCCGCCGCCCCATACTGAGCCCATGCATAAGCAGGCATATATCGGGATGGATCCCTGGGCGGCGGACGCGCCGCCGAGTCTGCGCCGGTGCGATTCCCCCGAATGCGCCGCGGAGGGGCTCTACCGCGCGCCCAAGGACCGCGACCGGCTGACCGACTACTACTGGTTCTGCCTCACCCACGTGCGGGACTATAACCTGCGCTGGAACTATTACGCGGGCATGGACGAGCACGAGATCGAGTTCCATCGCCGGCGCGACACGGTGTGGGAACGCCCGACCTGGCCGCTCGGCCTCGGCTCCTTCCGCGCCGGCCGCTTCGACCGGGCCCGCCTGCGCGACTTCTTCGCCTTCTTCGAGGAGGAGCAAGTCCGCAGGTCCGAGGACCGCGCCGCCGAGGGCCGCCGGCCGACGGTCGAAGCGGAAGCGCTCGCGGTCTTCGAGCTGAGCGGGCCGGTGACCATCGAGGAGGTCAAGGCGCGCTACAAGGAGCTGGTGAAGCTCCATCACCCCGACCGGCACGGCGGCGACAAGGTTGCGGAGGAACGCCTGAAGATCATCAATCAGGCCTATACGACCTTGAAGAGCAGCCTCGCCGCGTGAAAGCGATCCCATCCCCCACAACCATTGGACAGGCTCAATGAGCGCCACGATGACTCCGGGGAAAAACGAAGCCCCGCCGATCGATCTTCCCGACATCAAGGTCTCCGTGCGGCAGACCTTCGGCATCGACGTCGACATGGAATGCCCGGCCTTCAGCCGCTCGAGCGAGCTGGTCCCGGACATCGACGAGGTCTACCGCTTCGACCGCGAGACCACGCTCGCGATCCTCGCCGGCTTCGCCTACAACCGCCGCGTCATCATCGCCGGCTACCACGGCACCGGGAAATCGACGCACATCGAGCAGGTCGCCGCCCGCCTCAACTGGCCCTGCATCCGCGTCAATCTCGACAGCCACATCAGCCGCATCGATCTCGTCGGCAAGGACGCCATCGTCATCCGCGACGGCAAGCAGGTGACCGAGTTCCGCGAGGGCCTCTTGCCCTGGGCGCTCCAGCATCCGACCGCGCTCGTGTTCGACGAGTACGACGCGGGACGGCCGGACGTCATGTTCGTCATCCAGCGCGTGCTCGAGGTCGAGGGCAAGCTGACCCTGCTCGACCAGAACCGCGTGATCCGGCCGCATCCGGCCTTCCGCCTCTTCGCCACCGCCAACACCATCGGGCTCGGCGACACCACCGGGCTCTACCACGGCACCCAGCAGATCAACCAGGGCCAGATGGACCGCTGGAACATCGTCGCCACCCTCAACTACCTGCCCCACGACGAGGAGATGGCGATCGTGATCGCGAAAGCGCCCAAGTACGATACCGAAGAGGGCCGCAAGCAGATCGACGCCATGGTCTCGCTTGCCGAGCTCACCCGCAGCGGCTTCATTGCGGGCGACATCTCGACCGTCATGTCGCCGCGCACCGTGCTCACCTGGGCGGAGAACGCGGAGATCTTCCACGACATCGGCTTCGGCTTCCGCGTCACCTTTCTCAACAAGTGCGACGAGGCGGAGCGGGCGGTGGTCGCCGAGTACTACCAGCGCTGCTTCGGCAGCGAGCTGCCCGAGTCCTCGATCAAGGCGCATCTCGCGTAGAGTGGGGTCCGATCAGATTGCATCGGCCATCATCACCGTCATTCCCGCGCAAGCGGGAATCCATCGGCTCCCTGGACCCCCGCTTACGCGGGGGTGACGACCGGGTGTTTCAACGCGACTGGATCCTGGTGTAGCTCCGATGGCGGGCGAGCGCAGCCGGGACAATCCCCTCGAGGACTTCCGCCAGGTCACCGCCGCGGCGTTGCGGGCGGTCTCGGGCGAGCCCGAGGCGAACGTGACCTTCACCCCCGATCGCCCCTCCCTCGCCGGCAACCAGGCGCGCCTGCCCATGCCCTCGCGCGAGTTGCCGCCGGATGAGGTCGCGGTCGTGCGCGGCGAGGCCGACGGCTTCGCCCTCCGCCTGCGCCATCACGACGCCGGGCTCCACGCCAAGCGCCAACCCTCGGGACCGACCTCGCGCGCCATCTTCGACGCGATCGAGCAGGTCCGCGTGGAAGCGCTGGGGGCGCGCCACATGGTGGGAGTGCAGAGCAATCTCGCCGCGGCCCGGGTCGAGGAATGCCGCCAGCGCGGCTATCACAGGATCCGCACCAAGGAGGACGCCCCGCTCGCCGACGTGGTCGGCCTCTTGGCGCGCGAGGCGCTGACGGGCGAAAGTCCCCCGCCAGGCGCCCGCCAGATGGTCGACCTCTGGCGCCCGGCCCTCGAGGGCAAGGTCGGACGCGACCTGGCCGAGCTCTCCCATTGCTTGGCCGATCAGGCGCTCTATGCGGACGCCGCCCGCCAGCTCATCCGCGACCTCGAGCTCGACGAACAGGACTCCTCCGAGAGCGAGACGGAGGACGACGAGAACGCCGAGAACGACGAGAACGCCGAGGCGGATTCGGAGGCGGGCGACAGCGACGGCTCGAGTGCGGCCTCGGGCATGTCCCAGGAGATGCAGGAGGGAGCCGGGCGCGACGGCAGCGAGGCCGACGCCGGCGAGGCCGACGGCGAGATGATGCCCGGCTCGGGCGACGACGACTCGACCCGGCCCGGCCGCTCCTTCCGGCCCAACGGCGAGCTGCGCAATGCGCGCGGCGAGCCGCCCTACCGCGCCTTCACCACCCAGTTCGACGAGCTGATCGAGGCCGACAAGCTCTGCGACTCTCAGGAGCTGGCGCGCTTGAGGATGCATCTCGACCAGCAGCTCTCCCATCTCCAGGGCGTCATCACGCGGCTCGCCAACCGCCTCCAGCGCAAGCTCCTCGCCAAGCAGCAGCGCGCCTGGGATTTCGACGTCGACGAGGGCATGCTGGATACGGCGCGGCTCTCCCGCGTCGTGGTCAATCCGGTCTATCCGCTCTCCTACAAGGTCGAGCGCGAGACCGATTTCCGCGACACTGTGGTGAGCCTCCTCATCGACAATTCGGGCTCGATGCGCGGACGCCCGATCACCGTGGCGGCGATGAGTGCGGACATCCTCGCGCGCACGCTCGAGCGCTGTGCCGTCAAGGTCGAGATCCTGGGCTTCACCACGCGGGCGTGGAAGGGCGGGCAGGCGCGCGAGAAGTGGCTCGCCGAGGGCAAGCCCGCCAACCCCGGCCGGCTCAACGATCTGCGCCACATCGTCTACAAGTCGGCCGACGCGCCCTGGCGGCGCGCGCGCAAGAGCCTCGGCCTCATGCTGCGCGAGGGCATCCTCAAGGAGAACATCGACGGCGAGGCGCTCCTCTGGGCGCACAACCGGCTGGTCGCACGCACCGAGCAGCGGCGCATCCTCATGGTCATCTCGGACGGCGCCCCGGTCGACGACTCGACGCTCTCGGTCAACCCCGGCAACTACCTCGAGCGCCACCTGCGCGACGTGATCGACTGGATCGAGGCCTGCTCCCCGGTCGAGCTCGTCGCCATCGGCATCGGCCACGACGTGACGCGCTATTACAGCCGCGCCGTCACCATCGTGGACGCCGAGCAGCTCGGCGGCACCATGATGGAGAAGCTCACCGAGCTCTTCGACGAGTCCTCGAGCAAGAGTGGGGGTACCGGCCGCCCCACCCCCGCCCGCCGCGGCATCCGCGCGCGCAGCTGAGGTTGGCGCTCCCCACCGCCGGCAGGCGGCAGCCTTCTGCGCATTGGCGGCATCTCCCATTCGCGCTATCTTAGGCGCGCCATGCAACGCGGCTGATAGAGGAGGCATCCATGCCCTTGTTCATCTTGTCGCTCAGCTTCACCGACCAGGGAATTCGCACCATCAAGGACGCCCCCAAGCGCGTCAAAGGGGCCAAGGAGCTCGCGAAAAAAATGGGGGTCGAGATCAAGCAGGTTTATCTGACCTCGGGCGAGAGCGATCTCATCGCCGTCGTCGATACCCCGAGCGGGGACAACGTCGCCAAATTTGCGCTCGCCCTCGGCACACGGGGCAACGTGCGCACGCGCACCGCGAGAGCCTGGACCGAGGCCGAATATCTCAAGCTCGTGTCCGAGCTGCCGTGAAGCCTCGCCGCGCGGCGGCGGCTGAGGAAGCATCCCCTCACCCTTCCATCGCTTCGCGATGGGCCCCTTCCATCGGCCGCTCCTCAACGGGCGGCCGATCCCCCTGAAGGGGGCGAGGGACAATAAATCTCCCTCTCCCTCTTCAGAGGGAGAGGGTGGGGTGAGGGTGTGCTAGTGGCTGTTCCCGATACCGAGCCGGCCGCCCTTCAATCATATTTTCTCAAGAAGGCGAGCGTGCGCTTCCAGGCGAGGTCGGCCGCCGCCTTGACGTAGGGGTAGGCGGGCCCGGTCGGGTTGGCGAAGGCGCGGTTGGCGTCGTAGCTGTAGACCGTGACCCGCTTATGCGCCTCTTTCGCCGCCGCCTCGAAGCCCTGGACCATTTCGGTGGTGATGAACTTGTCCTGCAGGCCGTAGTGCATCAGGACGGGGCTCTTCAGGGAGGCGAGGTCGGCCGCGGTCTTCTTCACGTTGCCGTAATAGATCACGGTCGCGTTGACCGGTGTTGCGAGCGAGGCGTTCAAGGACCACCCGCCGCCGAAGCACCAGCCGATGGTGGCGACCTTGCCGTTCGTCTTCGGGTTCTTCTTGAGCCAGGCGATCCAGCTCACGAGCGCGTCGGTCGCAGCACTCGGGTCGGTGCCGCTCGAAAGTGCTTTGGCCTCGTCCGCGGTGGTCGCGACCTTGCCGTTGAAGAGGTCGACGGCGAGGGCGACATAGCCGTCCTTGGCGAACTCGGCGGCGACGGCCTTGATCTGGTCGTTCAGGCCCCACCATTCGTGGATGAGAAGGATGGCGTGCGCCGGCGTCTTCTTGGGGAGTGCTAGGGCGGCACTCACGTTACGTCCGCCCGCGGTCGTGAGGCTCACGGTCTCGAGCCCTGCGGCGACGGCAGCCGCGAGCCCGGGGTCGGCGAGAATGGTCGCGAGCGGCACGCCGGCCGCGACGCCCTTGACGAGGCTCCTGCGCGAAATCTCCATCGCACCCACTCCCCTTCGTGCAAACACGGCGATGCCGCCGAGCATAGCCAAGCGGGCACCGCGGCGTTCGTCACAGTTGCGTGAGGCGAGGTCGGTCGAGACGTTCCGCGCGGCGGTCGGAGCCGCGGCCCTGCCGTCAGGCGGCGGCGCGCTTCGCCTTCGCCCGCTCGATGCGGCGCTTGATGCGCCGAGCCTCGTCCGAGAGCTTGGCATCGGGGGTCGAGAGGAGGAACGCGTCGAGGCCGCCGCGATGCTCGATGCTGCGCAGGGCCGAGACCGCAACGCGCACGCGCACGGTGGTGCCGAGCGCTTCGCTCATCAGCGAGGCGTGCTGCAGGTTGGGCAGGAAGCGCCGGCGCGTACGGTTGTTGGCGTGGCTCACGTT
>DATJAC010000070.1:0-3092 GCA_035516655.1 Alphaproteobacteria bacterium
GCCCTTCTGGAAGGCGGTCGCCCCCATGCTCGCCGCACTCAGCATATGGCCGCGAGCCGCGAGGTTGCCGCCCTCGCGATAGGCGACGGGCAGCCACTCCTTGATGAGCCGCATGCCCTCGAGGGCTATGCCTTCCGCGAGCGGATGGTAGGAGGGCGAGCAGTAAGCCTCGAGATTATGGGCGAGTGCATCCATACCGGTCGCGGCCGTGATATGCGGCGGCAGGCCGAGGGTGAGCTCGGCATCGGCGATCACGACCCGCGGCATCATCTTGGGATGAAAGATGATGTATTTGCGCTGCGTCGCCTCGTTCAAGATGACGGCAGCGCGACCCACCTCCGAGCCCGTGCCGGCCGTGGTCGGGATCGCCACCACCGGGCGGATGGCGGCGTCGTCGGCGCGCCGCCACCAGTCGCCCACGTCCTCGAAGTCCCAGATCGGCCGCGTCTGCCCGACCTGGAACGCGATCGCCTTGCCGGTATCGAGCGCACTCCCGCCCCCCATCGCCACCACGCCGTCGTGGCCGCCCGTGCGGAAGGCGGCGACGCCGGCCTCCACATTGCGATACACGGGATTTGGCTTGAGATCGGAGAAGAGGACGGGCTTGGCCCCGTCGGCGGCGAGGACATCCAAGGCGCGCCTGACCATGGGAAGGCCGGCGAGGCCGGGGTCGGTGACGAGGAGCGGATGTGCTATCCCTGCTGCCGCACAGGCCTCGGGCAGCTCCTTGAGCCGCCCCGGACCGAAGCGCACGCTCGTCGGATAGCTCCAATTCGCACTCGGGCAGGCGGCTCGGTCGGTCATAGGCGTCATTCTCCGGCAAAATGCTTGCACTGCCGCCGTGGATCCCTCGAGACGCGGCCCCTCGGGCCGCTCCTCAGGATGAGGACGGTTTGTGCGTGGCAGAAAAGCCTCACCTCATTCTGAGGAGCGAGCGGAGCGAGCGTCTCGAAGAACGCACCGATCCCGGTCCGAGGCACCCTGAGCAGCCCCCACATTACGCGCGCTCGAAATAGCGCACCAGCTCCCAGTCGGTGACGCGGCGGTCGTACTCGGCCTGCTCCCATCTGGCCGCATGAACATAATGGTCGATCACCTCGTCGCCGAAGGCGCTGCGCAGGGCTTTGGAGCCGTCGAGTGCCGCGATCGCGTCGCGCAGGTTCTTGGGGACCTCGCGGATCTCCGTGGCAGCATAGGCATTGCCCGCGAAGGGCGGCTCGAGGGCGAGCTTTCGCTCGATGCCGTGGAGGCCGGCGGCAACGGTCGCGGCAAAGGCGAGGTAGGGATTGACGTCGGCCCCGGGGATGCGGCACTCGACCCGCATCGCGCTCCCCTCGCCGAGCACGCGGAAGCCGGCCGTGCGGTTGTCGAAGCTCCACACCGCCTTGGTCGGAGCGAACGTGCCCGCCTGGAAGCGCTTGTAGGAGTTGATGGTGGGGGCGAGGAAATAGGTCATCTCGCGGGCGAGGGCCAGCTGCCCGGCGAGATAGTGGCGGAAGAGGGCCGACATATGGTGCGGGGCCTTGGCATCGTGGAAGAGCGCCTTGGCACCCTTGGCGTCCCATAGCGAGCTATGCAGGTGGCTGCTGCTGCCGGCCATGCCGTAATCCCACTTCGCCATGAAGGTGACGGATTTGCCCTGGACCTGGGCGATCTCCTTGACCCCGTTCTTGTAGATTGCGTGGCGGTCGGCCATGGTGAGCGCATCGGCATAGACGAGGTTGATCTCGGCCTGGCCCGGGCTCCACTCGCCTTTCGAGGATTCGACGGGGATGCCGGCCGCGTCCATGCCGTTGCGGATGGCGCGGACGAGCTCCTCCTCCTTCGAGGTCTGGAAAATGTGGTAGTCCTCGGAATACCAGCCTGCCGGCTTGACCCCCTTGTAGGCCTTCTCGCGCGCGCCGGCGAAGCTGTCGTCGAAGATGTAGAACTCGAGCTCGGAGGCTGCCTTGGCGCTGTAGCCCTTGCGCTGAAGCCGCGCCAGCTGGCGCTTGAGGATGCTGCGCGGCGCGTGGGGCACGAGCGCGCCCTCGTGGTCGACCACGTCGCCGAGGACAAGCGCCGTAGCCGGCAGCCAGGGAATGCGGCGCAGGGTGGCGAGGTCGGGCTGGATGGTGAAGTCGCCGTAGCCCTTGTCCCACGAGGCCGCCTTGAAGCCCGGGACCGGCTCCATCTCCATGTCGAGGGTGAGGAGGTAATTGCAGGCATGCGTACCCTGCGCGAGGCTCTCGAGGAAGAAGTGGCCCGTCAAGCGCTTGCCGAGGAGGCGGCCTTGCATGTCGACGAGGGCGACGAGGACGGTGTCGATCTCCTTGGTCTTGACGAGGCGCTTGAGCGTCTCGAGGTCGAGCATCCCGGCCATCGCATCCCCCGTTGTTGTCGGCATTGGCGGCCAAAAAGGAGCGGGATTGTCGCTCGATCCCGCTACCGGACGCAATCGCCGTCTCTTGGGTAGTGGCTCAGTTTCACCCCATCCTTCGAGACGCCGCCTGCGGCGGCTCCTCGGCGTACGCCGGGGTGAAACCCCAAACACGGAGTCCTCATCCTGAGGAGCGCCGCGCTTGCGACGCGTCTCGAAGGATGAAGATTCAGCCGAGCCGACCCATCGCCGTCTCTTGATCGCGGTGCGGCCGGCCCTTAGGCTCGACGGGGGCGAGGGAGCATGGCGGCACGCAAGATCATCCACGATTGCGATCCGGGCCAGGACGACGCGATGGCGCTCCTCCTGGAGCTCGCCTCGCCGGAGAGCTTCGAGCTCCTCGCCGTGACCACGGTTGCCGGCAACGTAGCCCTCGAGCGCACCACCGAGAACGCGCGCCGCATCGTCGAGCTCGCCGGTCAGTCCGATCTGCCGGTTCATCCCGGCTGTCCCCGGCCCTTGCGCCATCCCTTGCGCGACGCGAGCCATGTCCATGGCGCGAGCGGGCTCGACGGCTCGGGCCTGCCGCCCGCCTGGCTCCATCCCGAGGAGACCCACGCCGTCGATTTTTTGGCCGAGACGCTCGCTTCGGCGGAAGAACCCGTGACCCTCGTCGCGACCGGACCCCTGACCAACATCGCGACGGCCCTCGTGGCGGCCCCCGCCATCTCGG
>DATJAC010000071.1:0-2564 GCA_035516655.1 Alphaproteobacteria bacterium
CGCGCCAGTCGAGCCTTACCGGGCCCATGTCGACGGCGATGAGGCCGTCCGGGCGCCGTGACGCATCGAGGACCCCCGCCGGCGTCTCGATCACGGCGCGGTCGCGCCCGGCCTCCTCCATGAGGAGGGTCGCGACGCAGCGTGCGGCATTGCCGCAGGCCTCGACCTCGCCGCCGTCGGCGTTGCGGATGCGCATGAAGGCGTCCGCCCGTCCGTCGCTCGCGGGCTCGAGGACGATGAGCTGGTCGCAGCCGACCCCCGTCTTGCGGTCGGCGATGGCGCGCGCGCGGGGCACATCGAGCGGCCAAGGCCGCACGCGGGCATCGAGCACGACGAAGTCGTTGCCCAGCCCGTGCATCTTGATGAAATCGGGCGCGCGTTCGGTCGCGGTCTCGGCCATGGCCCCGCTTATATGGCGCGCGGAGCGGCCGAGTCCAACGCTTTCCGCCCGATGGAAGGGCGGGACACGGCCGCGTTCAGGACTCGTCCGTTTAGGAGTCGGCCCGTTTAGGACTTGGCCGTGCGCCGCTTGCGCGGCTTGGCCGGCTTGCCGGATTTGGCGAGCGCTCCCAGCATCTGCCGCACGCCCTTGCGGACCTGGGCGTCGGCGACGGCGCTGTAGGCCTTGACCAACTCCATGGTCTCGCGGTCCGACAGCATGTCGACGTCGTAGCCCGCCTTCTCCTGCTCGGCGAGGCCGAGGAGCGGGGCGGCACCGCGGCCCTTGCGGCTCAAGCCGTCGAAGAAGTAGGCGGGTTGGATGTTGAGCACGTCGCTCAAGAGCCAGAGCATGCTGGCGCCGATGCGGTTGGTGCCGCGCTCGTATTTCTGGATTTGCTGATAGCTCACGCCGGTGACGCCGCTCAGCCGCTGTTGACTCATGCCGAGCTCGATGCGGCGCTGGCGCAGACGCTTGCCAACGTGCGCATCGATCGATTCGACCTTCGCCAAGCGCATTCCCTACTCCCTCGGGCGCGCTCCGTTGGCGCGCACTCATTCACTGCCGCAGAATCGTCGTTTCCGCCCTGCGGTTGCTGATGCGTAGTTATCGTCAACTGGCGCGAATTTGGCAAGGCAATTCGCCGCATTCGAATACAGCTGCGGCGGGAATTAGCTCGGATCCGCTGCAACTTCGAATGGCGGATCCTCAGGCCCGGGCCAAGCCCGCTGCCCTCGGAATTCCCGGTGCTGCGCTCAATGCCGCACAGGATTGCTCATGCGCGCGATCTCGCGGATGAACTCGATGAATTGCCGGCGCAGCTTGGCGTCGTCGACCTTGTGGTAGGCGCGCAGGAGGTCGAGGGTCTCGCGCCGGTCGACGAGGAGGGCCTCTCCCGCCTGGCGCCCCTCGAGCTGGCGCTTGAAGAGCTCGTCGAAGAAGAAGGAGACCGGCACATTGAGCGCCTCGGCCACGATGAAGAGCGTGCTGGCGGCGATCCGGTTGGTCCCCTTCTCGTATTTCTGCACCTGCTGGGGTGTCAAACCGATGGCGTCGCCGAGCTGCTTCTGGCTCAAGCCGAGCATGGCGCGGCGGAGCCGGATGCGGCTGCCGATAGCGCTGTCGACATGCTGCAGGACTTGGGCCGCCACGTCCGGGCCTCCCTCGCGAGGGTCCCCGCCGGCACGCCGCCGGGCAAGGCAACTTCCACGCAATAGATTTACATTTTTCACCTGGAGGTAGCAATCGCCAAAGTTGCTATAAACGAGAGTAAATTTTACTCATGCGAGCAATGGCCGGGCGCTTGACTTGGCGCGCGCGCGTCCCTTAGAGTGCGCCCTCGCCACGGAGCAGTCGCTCTATTGCGCTCCCGAGGGGGTCCGCCAGTCCGCGAGTATCGCGCACTGGCGCGTTTGCCTTTGCCCGAGTCGATGCGAGAGAGGTGCGAGGCGTGTTTGAGGGTCTGACCGGCAAGCTCGGCCAAGTCTTCGATCGTTTGCGCGGACGCGGCGCCCTGAGCGAGGGCGACGTCGAGGCGGCCCTGCGCGAGGTGCGGGTGGCCTTGCTCGAGGCCGACGTGGCCCTCCCGGTCGTCAAGGAGCTGGTCGCCGCGGTCAAGGAAAAGGCCGTGGGCGGGGAGGTGCTCAAGAGCGTCACCCCCGGCCAGATGGTGATCAAGATCGTGCACGACGAGCTCGTCCGGATGCTGGGTGCCGAGACGGCCGAGCTCGATCTCAAGACCGCCCCGCCTGCGGTCATCCTCATGGTCGGCCTGCAGGGCTCCGGCAAGACCACGACGGCGGCCAAGCTCGCCTTGCGTCTGCGCACGCAAGCGCGCAAGAAGGTGTTGCTCGCCTCCTTGGATACGCGGCGGCCCGCGGCACAGGAGCAGCTTGCCGTCCTGGGGCTCCAGGCCGAGGTCGACGTGCTCAACATCGTGGCGGGCGAGCCCCCCTTAGCGATCGCCAGGCGCGCGCTGCAGAAGGCGCGGCTCGAGGGCTACGACGCGGCACTGCTCGATACCGCCGGGCGCCTCCACATCGACGAGGAGTCGATGGAGGAGGCCGCTCGCGTGCGCGCGGCGACCCACCCGGTCGAAACCCTTCTCGTCGCCGACGCCATGACC
>DATJAC010000072.1:0-2521 GCA_035516655.1 Alphaproteobacteria bacterium
AGGAAATCGCAGGAGCTGCCCCCGACCGCATCGTGAGCCGCGGCCTCGTCCAGGTCCCCGAGGGACGGCGCGTCTTTCCCAACCTGAGCGTGCGCGAGAACCTCGAGCTCGGCAGCTACCGCCGCGCCCGCGCCCGGCGCGCCTCCAACCTCGCGCGCGTCCTCTCCCTCTTTCCGCGCCTGGCCGAGCGCCTCGGCCAACTTGCAGGCACGCTTTCGGGCGGGGAGCAGCAGATGCTCGCGATCGGCCGCGCGCTCATGGCCGAGCCGCGGCTCCTCATCCTCGACGAGCCCTCGCTCGGCCTCTCCCCGCTTCTCGTGGAGGAGATGTTTGCACTCATCCGCCGGCTCAGGGAGGACGGGCTCGCGATCCTGCTCGTCGAGCAGAACGTCGTGCAGTCCCTCGCCATCGCCGACCGCGCCTATGTGCTGGAGAACGGTAGGGTGGCGCTCTCGGGCTCGGGTGCGGAGCTCCTCGACAACGCCGAGCTCAAGCGCTCTTATCTGGGATTGTGAGCAAGGCAAAACGCATGTGCGCGCAGCTATCGCAAATCCGAACGTCACCCCCACCCCAACCCTCCCCCCGCAAGGAGGGAGGGAGTTTATTGGCCGGCGAGTTAATTTCCCCCTCCCCCTTGAGGGGGAGGGATGGGGTGGGGGGTAGATCGTGCGCCCATGATGCGGCCCAGGACGGGACCGGACCATGATCGATCCCGTGACGCTTGCGGTCCTCCAGGGCCGGCTCGAGCAGCTCGCGGACGAGATGGACGCGACCCTCTTCCGCAGCGCCTTCAACCCGATCATCGCCGAGGCGCACGACGCCTCCCACGGGCTCTATCACCGCGCCACGGGAGCGACCCTCGTCCAAGGCAAGTCGGGCCTGCCGATCTTCGTGGGCGCCATGTCCTTCGCGGTCAAGGCCGTGATCGACAAGGCGGCACGCGAAGGCGCGCCGGACGACGGCGACGTCTATATCTTCAACGATCCCTACGACGGCGGCACGCACCTCTCGGACTTCAAGCTGGTACGGCCCCATTTCCGCGCCGGGCGGCTCTTCTGCTATCTCGCCTCGGTCGGACATTGGCACGACGTGGGCGGCAACGTGCCCGGCAACTACAATCCCGTTGCGACCGAGAGCTTCCAGGAGGGCATGCTGATCCCGCCGGTGAAGCTCTTCGTCAGGGGCGAGCTCCGGCCCGACATCGTCGAGATCCTGAAGGCGAACTCGCGCCTGCCGGGCAGCCTCTACGGCGATTTGAACGGCCAGATCAATGCGCTCGAGCTCGGCACCCGGCGGCTCGACGCCCTCCTCGACGAGTACGGCGACGCTGTGGTCGAGGAGGCCCTCGCAGAGCTCACGGCGCGCGCCGCCCGGCTCATGCGCGCCAACATCGCCGAGCTGCCCGACGGGGTCTACAGCGGCGAGGATTTCCTCGACAACGACGGCATCGTCGACCTCCCGCTCCGCATCGCCCTCGACATCCGCAAAGAGGGCGAGCGCATGACCTTCGACTTCTCGCGCACGGCGGCGGCCTGTGCCGGGCCCGTCAACATCTCGCGCTCGACCGCGATCGCCTCCTGCTACGTGGCCCTCAAGCACATCTTCCGGGAAGTACCGGCGAACGCCGGCGTGCTCGAGCCGATCGAGTTCGTGATCCCGGAGGGGAGCCTGCTTGCGGCCACCGCCCCCAAGCCCGTGGGCGGCTACACCGAGACCATCCTCCGGGTCATCGACGTGATCTTCTGCGCCATCGCCGCGGCGGCACCGGAGCGCTCCAACGCCTGCGCCTACGGCACGATCAACGCGCTCTCGCTCGCCGGCCACCGCAAGGGGGGCCAGCGCTGGGTCATGTTCTCCTTCTTCGGCGGCGGCCACGGCGGCCATCCCGAGGGCGACGGATTGAACCACGGCAACGCGCCGATCTCGACCGCGACCATCCCCCCGCTCGAGATCCTGGAGGCGGCCTATCCCGTGCTGTTCACGACGTGGGCCTTGCGTTGCGACAGCGGCGGCCCGGGCCGTCATCGCGGCGGCTTGGGGGCCGTCTATGAGATCGAGCTCCTCGAGGCGGCGGCCGACGTCTTTCTCTTCGGCGAGCGCGGCCGCTCCCCGCCCCAAGGCGTCCTCGGCGGACGGCCGGCCGCCCTCAACGAGTTCCTCTACCAGCAGGCGGACGGCAGCATGCACGCCCCGCCCATGGCCTCCAAGATGGTCGGCATCCGCCTCACGCGCGGCCAGCGCCTCCATCTCGAGAGCCCCGGAGGCGGGGGCTACGGCCCGCCCGGCGAGCGCGCCCCCGAGGCGGTCGCGGAAGACGTGCGCCTCGGCTATGTGAGCAGGGCTGCCGCCGCGCGCGACTACGGCGTGGCCCTCGCCGCGGACGGCTCGATCGACGCGGCGGGGACAGCACGTCTGCGGAAAAGGGCGGCCGAATGAGCGAGGTGCGGCACGTCATCGTCGGCGTCGACGTGGGCGGCACCTTTACCGACCTCTTCTTTCTCGACGAGGCTTCCGGCCGCTC
>DATJAC010000073.1:0-14782 GCA_035516655.1 Alphaproteobacteria bacterium
GAGGCCGTCGACCTGCTTGGAGGCGAGCGCACTCAGTGCTGCCGCCGCCTCGTCGCCGAGGTCGATGTACTGCCATTCATCGACATAGGGTCCCTCGCCCCAGTAGCCCTTGCTCGCCTTGTAGACCTGGCGCCGGCCGACCTCGTCCTCGACCATGGTGAAGGGGCCGGTGCCGTTGGCCCCCACCTTGTGCACGCCCCCGCTCTCGGGATCGAGGATGAGGAGGGGATAATGGAAGAGGTTCTCGGGAATGGCGAGCTGCGCCGACTTGCCGTTGAGCTTGACCGTGTGATCGTCGATCTTCTCGAGCGCATTCGCGTCCCAGAGGCGCGTCGATTTCTTGGCATTGCCCTTGTCGTCCTTCTCGCCGGTCTCGTATTCCTCGAGAAGGAAGCCCTTGAAGAGGCCGAGGACCGAGGAGCCGGTCTTGGGGTCGAGCACGTGCTGCAGGTTCCACATCACGTCATCGGCGGTGAATTGGCGGCCGTTGTGCCACTTCACGTCCTTGCGGAGATGGAGGGTCCAGCTCTTGAGGTCGTCGCTCGCCTCCCATTTCTCGCAAAGTGCGGGGCGCGTCACGTTGTCGACCCCGGTCACGGTCAAGTAGTCGTAGACGAGGCGCGCCGCATTCGCGGATTCGACCCAGCTGTAGGTGTGCGGGCTCTTGAGGTCCTGGCAGCGCATGCCGATGCGGATCACCCCGCCCTTGGGCATTTTCGCCTGGGCCGCGGCGGGGGCGGCGAAGTCGCCGCCCGAGAGCTTGCCCACGAACGCGTAGGCGGCGGCGGCCGACATGCCGAGCAAGGTGGCGCTGCGCAGGAACTCGCGGCGGTCGATGCGCCGCTCGGCGAGCTGCTGCTTCAGGACGGAAATATATTTGTGTTCGCGGTCGTCACCCATAGCATCCTCCCTCTAAGGCGTTCGCCTTGGGTGCCCTGTCATCGGCGACGGTTGCGTGTCGAGCCGCGGCACCTCGGTTCTCGTTGTCGGCTCATCCTCCGGGATGCGCCAAAGCTTGTCAAGGAAGGCAAGGCGTGGCAGCGCCCTCGGCATGAGCCTCACGCCCCGAGCGCCTCCTCGAAGGGGAAGCTCGAGAGCGTGCGGCAGCCCTTCTCGGTGATGAGCACCTGCTCCTCGAGCTTGACACCCTCCCGTCCCCCCTCCTCGCCCATGTAGCTCTCCACACAGATGGTCATGCCGGGGACGAGCTCGCCGTCATAAGCGCTCTTCTCGCGGTCCTGGATATGGGTGATCTTGGGCCACTCGTCGCAGAGCCCGACGCCGTGCGCCACGCAGGAGTAGCGGTTCTTCACGAAGGCGTTGGGAATGCGCCAGGCGAGCTCCGACGCTTCGCGCAGGTTCATCCCCGGCCGCATCAGCTTCTCGATGTTGAAATGGATCTGCTCGAGGGCGAGGCCGTAAAGCCGGCGCTGCTCCTCGCTCGGCTTGCCGGGACCGCAGAAATAGGTGCGCGAGAGGTCGGCGCAATAGCCGAAGGGCCCGATCAGGTCGGTGTCGAAGCTCACGAGGTCGCCCGGGCGGATGAGGCGGTCGCCGCACTCCTGGAACCAGGGGTTGGTGCGCTCGCCCGAGGAGAGAATGCGCGTCTCGATCCATTCGCCGCCGAGGCGGATATTGGTCTCGTGGAGCAAGGCCCAGAGCTCGTTCTCGCTCATGCCTGGCTTGAGCGCCTCGCGCATGCGCGCCATCCCGGCCTCGCACACGGCGATCGCGTGCGTCATGCAGGCGATCTCCTCCTCCGACTTGATGGCGCGGGCGAGCTCGCAGCTCTCCTGCCCGTCGAAGATCTCGATGCCGCGGGCGAGCAAGGCGGCCGTCCCCGGCGGATCGAGGCGGTCGACCGCGAGCCGGCGGTTGGCCCCGGCGTGGCTCGCGACGAGTTCCGCGATCTCCTCCGCCCAAGCGCGCGCCTTCTCCTCGACCCGGCTGCCGGCACCGAAGAAGAAGAAGCTGCGCGCCGGCCGCACTTCCGCGATGGTCTCGAGCCCCGCGGAAAGATGCTCGCAGTTGTGGAAATCGAAGAGGATCGCCTTGCCTTCCGCCGGCAGGAAGCAGTAGCGCGCGGGACTGTGCGAGGTCCACACCGACATGTTGCGGCTGCCGGTGGCGTAGCGGATGTTCATGGGATCATAGAGGAGGGCAGCGCCATAGTCCCGCCGGCGCAGCTCCGCCTGCAGGCGCGCCATGCGATAGGCGCGCAAGCCCACCATGTCGATCTGGCGCTCGTTGTCCTTGAGCCCGGCCGCCGCCCAGCGCGGTGCCGCCCGCGTCTCGCGCATCTCGCTCATGCCGCGTATCCCGATCGGCTCTTCGTCACCCCCGCGAAAGCGGGGGTCCATCCTCGGAGTCCGGTATTGGACGGACGATGGATTCCCGCTTGCGCGGGAATGACGGCGGTTGAAGGGTGATACATTCTAGATCGCGCTTCGATGTTCGGGTCAGCCGCGCAGCACGCGGGCGTATTTGAGGTTCTGCTCGCGCAGGCCCTTGGTCTTGCCGAAGATGTAATGCTTCGACATGTCCGCGGAATAGCGGCTCGCCGGCGGATGGCGCCCGAGCGCCTCGGCAAGCGCGCGCACGTGGTGCGGGCCGGCGCCGCAGCAGACCCCGAGATAGCGCACGCCCAGGGCGTAGGCCGCCTTGCCGAACTCGGCGATCTCGAAGCGATTGCAGGTGAAGGGATCGAGGGCGATCGGAAAGGCATGATCGCCGGGGCACGCCGAGTCATGCAGGGTCTGGAAGGTCGGATTCTTCGTCGTCGTGCGATAAGGCACGGGCAGGGCCGCGACGTGGCACTTGACCGCCTTGCGGATGCGTTTGAGGAGCGGCAGCATCGTGCGCGGGCCGCGGCTGCAATTGAGCCCGACGACCTCGGCACCGCCGTCCTCGAGCCGCTTGCAGGCCTCGACCGGGTCCCAGCCCTCGCGCGTGACGCCCTTGTTGTGGATCGCGAGCGTCATGACGGCCGGAAGCTTCGCCGCCTTGATCGCCGCGAGCCCGATCAGCGCCTCCCCGCCATGGGAATAGGTCTCGCCGACGACGAAGTCCGCACCGGCATCGCGCGCCCAGCCGATCTGCTCGTCGAACATCTTGCGCGCGGCCTTATGCGTCGCCTTGTCGTCGGGGACATAGGTCGTGGTATTGCAGATATTGCCGGCGAGAAGCGTGCCGGTCGAGCGCGCGACCTTCTTCGCGATCGCGAGGGCCTGGCGGTTCATCGGCTCGAGGTCCTGCTCGCGTCCGATGAGGCGCAGCTTGGCGCGGTGACCGTAGTAGGTGAAGGCCTCGACGACGTCGGAACCGGCGTGCACGAATTCGCGGTGGAGCTGCTCGACGAGCTCGGGATGCTCGAGCACCACCTCCGGCACGTAAGCGCCGGCCTGGAGATAGCCGCGGCGCTCGAGCTCGAAGAGATAGCCCTCGGCGCAGATCACCGGGCCCTTGGCCAGGCGCTGCAGCAAGCCCGCACCCTTGGCGGGCCTTCCCGTCGTCTTGCTCGTCGCTCTCATCGTACCCGCTCCCTTTCGCTTTTTTCCCTGCGCCATCCTAGCAAATAGCAAGATGACGCGCGCCGCAATTCGCCTCAGAAGAACGTGCGGATGGCCGACGTCACCTCATAGCGGTCGTCGACCAGCCAGAGGAGCTGCCATTTGTCGAAGGTCGTGCAAGGATGGGAGATGCCGCAGGCGACGAGGTCCCCGACTCTGAGATCGGCAGCCTCCGGCAGCTCGAGATAGGCGTGCTGATCGTTGAGCTTGGCGATGCGCCAATCAGGCGGGGCGGCCGCGGGTGCGGTCTGCGCGCCGCCACGGAACCAGGCGATCGGCCGCGGCATCTCGACGTCATAGGAGACGTCGCGGCGCCCCATGGTGAGGATGGCGAGCCCGGGCTCTGGCCGCGACTGCACCAGGCTCCAGACCTCGAGGGCCGGCTTGAGTCCCGGACGCGTCAGCCATTTCGCACCGCTGCGCTCGCGGATCGGCCCCAGCATGCGCTCGTAGATGCCGGAATCGTGGGTGAAATAGCACCCGCTCCTGAGGATGGTGAGGACGGGCCGCGAGAGCCGGGTGGGGAGCTCGCGCGCCACGATGTCGAAGGCGGCCGAGCCGCCGGCACTCAAGATGACGCGCTCCCTGCCGAAAAGCTGCTCGGCATCGCAGGCGAGGGCCACTGCCTTGACCGTCTCCAGGAGGGCCGCCACCCGCGGCACGTCGTCCGCGGACTTCCCGCTCACGGCGAGACCTTCGTAACACTCGAGGCCCGCGAGGAGCACGTGGCGCTCGGCCGCGATGCGGCGCGCAAGGGCCATGGCCTGCGTCTCGCTGCGGCAGCCGGTGCGCCCGCCCTCGACGCCGATCTCGAGCAGCAGATTGAAGGGGCGCTCCAGGCCATGGGCCGCAGCGAGACCTGTGAGAATGTCGAGCTGGGCGTCCGAATCGACAAGGAAGCTGAAGTCGAGGTCGGGGTGCCGCCGCAGGAGCCCGATCACGGCCGTAATGTCGCGCCGGCCGACGAGCTGGTTCGCCATGATGATGCGGCGCAGCCCGAAGCGTACCGCGATGCCCAGCTGGTTGACGGTTGCCACGGTGATACCCCAGGCCCCGCCCGCGAGCTGGCGCGCAAAAAGCTGCGGCGCCATGGTGGTCTTGCCGTGCGGGGCGAGAAGCACGGCGCTGTCGGCGGTGAAATCGCGCATCCAGGCCTGGTTGTGCGCGAGGGCCGAATCCTTGAGGAGGGCGAGCGGGAACGGCAGATCCTGGCGCAGCACGTTCCACTTCCGGCTGCCGAGGTCCTTGAGGGCCCCGGGGGCTGCGTCCGTGGGGAAGCCCTTGACGCGGCCGTCGATCACCTCGTTCAGAATCGCGGAAAGGTCCATCATGGCGCCGGCCCCGTTGCTTCTGGCATCGCCCTGCGAGCGGCCGCGATCAGCGCGCGGTCACGCTGTTGCGAAACTCGATGGGCGAATCGATGCTCGTGAGCGGCTCCAGGCCGGCACCCGTGCCGCGCACGATGATGGTACCGTAATCGAGGATGCGGCCGAGGATAGATTGGTTCACGTCCACGCTTTCGACCTTGTCCATGTTCATCTCGATGGTGTGGCGCCGGATGAAGCCGCGCTTGTAGATGACGCGCCGGTCGGTCACCGCGATCTCCGTCGTCCAGCGCCGGAACCAGGCCGAGATCATGCTCAACAGCCCCACGCCCAGGGCCACGATGACGACGCCACGGAGCACGGTATGGGACCCGTCCCCGACGAAAATGCCGTAGCCGATGAGGCCGACGAGGCAAAGGCCGACGCCCGGCAGGTAGACGATCCAATGGACCCGGCTGACATGGCGGACCGTCTCGCCCGGCTGGAGGACCCGATCGACATATTTCATCGCCACCCCCAAGGCGTCCGCCCCTGGCTCCCCGGCAAGGGATGCCGAGAGCCTAGCGAAGGCGGGCGAAATAGCCAAGGCCGCTCGAGGCGAAAGCGGATTCAAACGCGGACTCGTTCGTGCTAGAATTCCTCTGGAGTAGCGCAGGCGCTCCCAAGGCTTCGGGGAGGGGGGTAGGCAGCAATGTGGCGGGCGGGCACGGCGATCGTCGTTGCCATCTTGACGCTCATGGCCGGCCGGGTTGCGGCCGAGGAGCATGAGAGCCAAATGCACTCGGGCTGGGTCGCGGCCAAGGGCGGATGCCGCATCTGGAGCCTCGATGCCTCGCCCTCGCGCAGCGCCAGTTGGGAGGGGCCGTGCAAGAACGGCGTCGCCAACGGCAAAGGCATCGTGCAATGGTTCGAGCGGGGCCGCCCGACCGAGGGCTACCATGCCGAGTTCCGGGACGGACACGAGTACCTGCGCGGGACCTATCTCTATGCCAACGGCCAACGCTACGAGGGCGAATATCTGGACTTCCTCGAGCAGGGGCATGGCGTCTACGTCTATTCGAACCGCGACCGCTACGTCGGGGATTTCAGGGAAAACCGACAGACCGGCCGCGGCACCTACATCTTTGCCAGCGGCAACCGCTACGAGGGCGACTTCAAGAACGGCGTCTTCGACGGCCACGGCGTGCTCACGCTCAATAGCGGCGACCGCTACGAAGGCACGTTCAAGGACGGCCTGTTCAACAGTCACGGCGTGCTCACCCTCAAGACCGGCGACCGCTACGACGGCGATTTCGTCAATGGCCGGCAGCAGGGGCACGGGATCTATATGTGGGCGAGCGGCTACCGCTATGACGGCGAATGGCGCGACGGGCATGAGAACGGCCGCGGCGTTTTTCAGTTCGTCAACGGCGATCGCTACGAGGGCGAGTTCAAGAACGACCTCCCCAACGGCCCGGGGACCTTCCGCAATTCGGACGGCACGGTCTATTCCGGAAACTGGCTGCAGGGCTGCTTCCGGGACGGCGAGCGGCGTGCTGCGGTCGGCATTTCGCTCGCCTCATGCCGGTAAGCGGCGGGTGCCTTGCCGATGGGCACCTGCTCGGCCCCCTCCGATAGGGCGCGATTCCGCCTCTCCTCCCATACGCGGCAAGCCGAGCGGTGCGCGATTTACCGCTCCCGAGGGCGGTGACCAATGTGGCGGCTCGCGCTCGGCGCGCTCGTTGCGGCAACGCTCCTGAACTCGGCCGGCGCGCAAGAGCCGGGGCCGCTTCCGCCAGGCTGGGTCGAGGACGGCCGGGGGTGCCGGGTTCACGACCCGAACGCGCGTGCCTTGGGCGAGCCGGAGGCACGTCTCGGTTTCGTGTGGAGCGGGACCTGCGAGCAAGGCATGGCGAGCGGCAAGGGCGAGCTGCAGTGGTACCGCGACGGCAAGCCCACCGACCGCTACGAGGGCGAGTATCGGGACGGCATGCGCAACGGCCATGGCGTCTTCGTCACGCCCTCGGGGGGGCGCTACGAGGGCGAGTACACGGACGACAAGCCCGAAGGCCATGGCGTCTACGTGACGGCGAACGGCGACCGCTACGACGGCGACTGGATCGGCGGGCACGCCAACGGGCGTGCCGTCGTCACCTTCGCCAACGGCAATCGCTACGAGGGCGATTATCGCAACGACAAGCCCAGCGGCAACGGCGTCTTCACCAACGCCAACGGCAGCCGCTACGAAGGCCATTTCAAAAACGGCAAGCGCGACGGTCACGGCACCTACGCGCTCGCCAACGGCGATCGCTATGACGGCGAGTTCAAGGACGACCGCCAAACCGGCCGCGGCACCTATAGCTTCGCCAACGGCGACCGCTACGAGGGCGAGTTCAAGGACGGCCGGCAGACCGGTCACGGGGTCTATGTCTGGGCCAACGGCGACCGCTACGAGGGCGAGTGGCTCGACGACCAGGCCAACGGCCAAGGAACCTTCACGGGCGGCGACGCGCAGGTCTATGCGGGCGACTGGGTGAAGGGCTGCTTCAAGGAGGGCGAGCGGCGTGCTGCGGTCGGCCGGGCCCTCGCCGACTGCCCGTGAGGGGCCGCGGGGCAAGCTGGCCTGCCAAGGCCGCACTGCCCATGGAACCCGCGCGCGGCTGCGGCGTTACGCTAGTCTCGCGTCGATCGAAGCTTGGGAGGTGACCAATGTGGCGGATCGCGGCGGGTATCGCGCTTGGCCTTCTCATGCTGGGCCCGGCGGGTGCCGCGCAGTTGCCGGGCTGGGTCACGAACCAGAGCGGCTGCCGCGCCTGGAGTGCCGTCATGCAGCCCAACCGCAACTTCAGCTGGAGCGGGGGATGCCCGAACGGCTTGGTCAACGGCCAGGGCGTGCTCCAGTGGTACGACAACGGCACGCCGAGCGACCGCTATGAGGGCGAGGTCCGCGACGGCAAGATGAACGGCCGCGGCATCTATTTCGCCCTCGACGGCGAGCGCTACGACGGCGAGTTCAAGGACGACGCGCGCACCGGCCACGGCATCTATCTCACGCGCTGGGGCGACCGCTACGAGGGCAATTTCGAGCGCTCGGTGCTCCAGGGACCCGGAAGCGCCGTCTTCGCCAACGGCGCGCGCTATGAGGGCGGCTTTTGGAACAACCGCGCCAACGGCGAGGGCACGTTGCAGCTGGCGGACGGGTCGGCCGTCACCGGCACCTGGGTGAATGGCTGCCTCAGGCAGGGCGAACGCCGCTACGCGGTCGGCGTCGGCGCCGAGGTCTCGAAATGCCCCTGAGGCGTGACCGCAGTCACTGACACTCTCCCCGGCGGCGCTTTAGAAAGCGGTCATGCCAACCGGGAGAGACCAAATGACCACAGAAGCTTTCGCGACCGCCGCCACCGATTCCGCGAGTATCGGCCGCCTCAAGGAGATGCCGACGCGGGCGGTGATCTTCCTCGTCCTCCTCGCCGCCCTCTCCTTCACCGCCGGCCTGATGTTCCCCGAGGTCATCGCGGGATTGGGCCTGCTGTTCTAGCGCGGCGAGAAGCCAAGAAATCCCTCGCCCGCTTGCGGGAGGGGGAAGGGGCCCATCCCGAAGGGATGGGAAGGGTGAGGGAATGCCAGATATCGGCACCGTCCCTCACCCGGCCGCTCGCGCGCGTCACAGGCTCCAATAGAGGACGTTCGCCGGGACGGCGCTGCGATCGATCGCCGATTTGACGTCGATGAAGACACCTCCCGCCTTGACGAGCGACATGAGCTTCACGGGCTCGTGGGTGGCGTAGGCCTTGTGCGGTACCGCGAGGATGATGCCGTCGAGCTTGATGAAGTCCTCGAGCCCGACGAGCTCGATGCCGTAGGCGCTTCTGGCCTCGTCGCGATTGGCCAGCGGATCGTGCACCAGCGCCCGCACGTCGAATTCGGCGAGCTCCCTGATGATGCCCGGAACCCGGCTGTTGCGGATGTCGGGAACGTTCTCCTTGAAGGTCAGCCCGAGGATGCCGATGCGCGCCCCGCGGACCGGCCGCTCGGCCGCGATCAGCATCTTCACGGTCCGCTGTGCTATATAGCCCCCCATGCCGTCGTTGATGCGGCGTCCGGCCAGGATGACTTGCGGAAAATAGCCGGCCGCCTCGGCCCTTGCGGTGAGATAATAGGGATCGACGCCGATGCAATGCCCGCCGACGAGGCCGGGGGTGAAGGGCATGAAGTTCCACTTGGTGCGCGCGGCCGCGAGCACGTCGCGCGTCGAGATGCCCAGGCGGTCGAAAATGATGGCGAGCTCGTTCATGAGGGCGATGTTCAGGTCGCGCTGCGTGTTCTCGATCACCTTCGCCGCTTCCGCGACCTCGATCGAGGGCGCGCGATGGATGCCGGCGGGCACGATGGTGCCGTAGACGGCCGCGGCGCGCTCGAGGGTCGCCTCGTCCTCGCCGGCGACGACTTTGACGATGGTCTCGAGCCGGTGCGACCGATCGCCGGGATTGATGCGCTCGGGCGAGTACGCCAGCTTGAAATCGCGGCCTTGCTTCAGGCCCGAGGCGGCGGCGAGGAGCGGGCCGCAGATCTCCCGCGTGAGGCCGGGATAGACCGTCGATTCGAAGGCGACGATGGCACCCGGCGTCAGCGCAGGCCCGACCACCTGGCAGGCGCTGCGCAGGGCCGAAAGGTCGGGCCGCCGCTCGCCGTCGATCGGCGTCGGCACGGTCACGACGAAGAAGCTCGCGCGCTTGAGCTCGCGCGGATCGCTGGTGAGCTCGAGCGAGGCCGAGGCGAGGGCGGCCTTCTCGACCTCGCCCGTCGCATCGCCCCCGCGCCGGAGGGCCTCGATGCGGCCGTCCGAAACGTCGAAGCCGATGACGGGCTCATAGTGCCGGGCAAGGGCCAGCGCCACCGGCAGGCCGACGTAACCGAGGCCGACGACCGCGAAACCACGTTCTTTCGTCAAGGCTCCATCCCCTGCATTGGGCGCCTGCACAGCACCCATGGCTCGGGCGCCAGCCGCATCAGTTAGCGGAATATGGGGTGTCGCGCCAGCGGCGGAAGTCTAGCGCAGGCCCATGGCCGACACCACCGCCCGCGGCCGGCGCGGTCACCGCCCCTCGGCTTGCGCCAGCCGGGGGGCTATGGCATCTTGCCGCCCTCCCGGCGCCGCCGTAGCTCAGTGGTAGAGCACGTCCTTGGTAAGGACGGGGTCGAGTGTTCAATTCACTCCGGCGGCACCAGCGGAGCCAGCCGCACCGCCCTCAATCCGGCGCCTTCAAGCGATAGCCGACCCCGGTCTCGGTCAGGAGATAGTGCGGCTGGGTCGGGTCGGCTTCGAGCTTCTGGCGCAGGCTGCGGACATAGACCCTGAGATACTGCACGTTCTCCGCATTGGCCGGGCCCCAGACCTCGCGCAGGATGAATTCGTGGGTGAGCACGCGCCCGGCCTGGCTCACGAGGAGGCGGAGGAGATCGAACTCCTTGGCCGAGAGCTTCACGTCGCGGCCGCCGAGGGTCACGTGGCGGCGCACCAGATCGACCGCGAGCTCCCCGCTTCTGTAGACGGGCGGGGTCCCCTGCTCCTGGAAGCGCCGCCTGAGGGCCGTGCGGATGCGGGCGTTCAGCTCCTCCATGCCGAAGGGCTTCGTCACATAGTCGTCGGCCCCGAGATCGAGCGAGCGCACCTTGCCGCTCTCGTCCGCCCGGACGGAGAGGATGATGATCGGTACCGCCGAGAGCCGGCGAATGCGCTGGATGACCTCCTGCCCGTCCATGTCCGGGAGCCCGAGATCGAGGATGACGAGGTCGGGCTTGTCCTGCGCCGCCTTCTCGACGGCCTCGGCCCCGCTCTCGGCGAGGCTCACCTCGTATCCTTCCGCCGCGAGCCCGGTGCTGAGAAAGCGGCGGATCGATTTCTCGTCGTCGACCACGAGGACGCGATGGGCCTTGCTCATGCCGAGGCCGCCTCATGTTCCTCGCCCTGCGCAGCGGCCGCCACGGGCAAGGCGATGGTGAACACGGCCCCGCTGCGATCGGCGCGGTTTGCCGCCCGCAAGGAGCCCCCGAGCGCCTCGACGAAGCCGCGGCAAATGGCGAGGCCCAGGCCCGTTCCCGGTTGACGCTTGTCGCCGTCGGTCACGCGATAGAACTTGTCGAAGATGCGCTCGAGCTGATCGGGCGGGATGCCGGGCCCCTCGTCGGAGATGCCGAGCTCGAGCCTCTCCCCGCGCCGCCGCGCCGAGACGCGGATCAGCGTGTCGGCGGGCGCATATTTGGCGGCGTTGTCGATGAGGTTGAAGAGCGCCTGCTCGAGCAGGAGCGCGTCGCCCGAGACCATGGGCAGGTCGGCCTCGACGTCGACCTCGACCTTGTGCCGGGCGACCAGGCGCTGGGCGCGCCTGAGTGCGGTCTCGACGAGCTCGCCCACGTCGAGGATCTGGCGCTTGATCGGGAGCGCTCCCGATTCGAGCCGCGACATGTCGAGCAGGTTGCCGACGAAGCGGTTGAGCCGCTCGGCCTCGTCCTGGATGGTGGCGATCAGCTCGCCCTTGATCCCCGGATCGAGCGGCTCCTTGAGCGTCTTGAGCGTGGTGATCGACCCGATGATGGAGGCGAGCGGGGTGCGCAGGTCGTGGGAGATCGAGGTGAGCAGGGTCGAGCGCAGGCGGTCCGCCACGGCAACGATGCGGGCCTCGTCGACGTCCTGAGCGAGACGCACGCGCTCGATCGCCACGGCGATGAGATCGGAAAGCGCATCGAGCATGCGGCGCTCGTCCGGCGTCAGGATCGGGCCGGGCCGGTCGCGATCGAGGCCGATCACGCCGACCACGCCGCGGCCGGTGCGCATGGGAAGGAACAGCCGCTTGGCGCCCGGCAGGGTGTCGGAGGCGCGGCCCGCCGCCTGGTTGTGCGCCCAGGTCCATTTCGCGGCGGCAAGGTCGGACTCGTCGAGCTCGTCCTCGGGCGGATAGCCCGCGCGCACCGCGATCTGGTCCTTCTCGACGAGGAGCACGACGATGCGCACCTTGAGGAGGGCGGCGATCTGATAGCAGAACGCCCAGAGCAGATCGTCGAGGGTGCCGGTCGCGGCGAGCTTCCGGCTGAAGGTGTAGAGCTCGGTCGCGTCCCTGGCGCGGCGCTGGGCGGCGAAGACCTGCTCGCGCGTCCGCGCGGTCAGATTGCTCGTGAGCACCGCGACGATGCCGAAGAAGAGCAGCGCCACGAAGTTGGCGGGATCGGCGATGGTGAAGCTGTAGAGAGGTGGGAGGAAGAAGAAGTTGTAGGCGAGCACGCTCAGGAGGACGGCGAAGAGCGAGGGCCACAGCCCGTAGGCGACGGCGGTGAAGAGAATGGCGGCGAGGTAGACGAGCGAGATGTTCGGCAGCTTCACGAAAAAGTCGATGCCGAGTGCTATCAAGGTCGCCGCCGCGACCATGCCCACGGTCACCACGTAGGGCAGCGGGCTTGCCGGCTCCTGGTCGGGCAGCGTCTCGACGGTCTTCGGCGGGATCGGCTCGCCTTCGCTCGTCACCACCTGCACGCCGATGTTCTTGGCCTTGCGGATGAGATCGTTGATGATGGAGCCGCGCAGCAGTTCCAGCCAACGCGAGCCGGTGGGCTTGCCCACGACGATGCGCGTGACGTTGTTCGCGCGCGCGTAGGCCAGCACGTCGTCGGCGACCCTGCGGCCCGGGACGGTGATGGCCTCCCCGCCCAGACGCTCGGCCAGGCGGAGCGTGTCGGCGATGCGGTCGCGCTCGAGCTCCGAGAGCCGGTGGTGGCGCGAGGTCTCGATGTAGATGACGCCCCACTTGGCCTTGAGCTGGTCGGCCACCCGGCGCGTCTGCCGCACCACCTGGGCGGAGGCCGGGCTCCCGCTCACGCAGGCGAGCACGCGCTCGCCCGCGGCCCACGGGCCGCTGATGGCGTGCGCCTGCATGTAGTTCAGCATCTGCTCGTCGACGCGCTGGGCGGCGCGCCTGAGGGCCAGTTCGCGCAGTGCGGTCAAGTTGCCCGGCGAGAAGTAGTGCCGGAGCGCGCGCTGCGCCTGGTGGGGGACGTAGACCTTGCCCTCGTTCAGCCGTTGGATGAGATCGTCGGGGGTCAGGTCGACGAGCTCGATCTCGTCGGCCTGGTCGATGACGCTGTCGGGGATGGTCTCGCGCACGCGGATCCGCGTGATCTGGGCGACGATGTCGTTCAGGCTCTCGAGATGCTGGACGTTGAGCGTGGTGTAGACGTCGATGCCGGCGGCGAGAAGTTCGGCCACGTCCATGTAGCGCTTGGGATGCCGCGAGCCGGGGGCGTTGGTGTGGGCGAGCTCGTCGACGAGGGCGAGGGCCGGGGCCCGCGCCAGCACGGCGTCGATGTCCATCTCCTCGAGCACGTGGCCGCGGTATTCGACGCGGCGGCGGGGCACGATCTCGAGGCCGCGCAAGAGGCGCTCCGTCTCGATGCGGCCATGGCTCTCGACCACCGCCGCGACGACGTCCACGCCGTCGCGCCGGCGCTGAGCAGCCGCCAGCAGCATCTCATAGGTCTTGCCGACACCGGGTGCCGCACCGAGGAAAATCTTGAGCTTGCCGCGGCGCTCCTGCTTGGCGGCGGCAAGGAGGGCCTCGGGCGACGGCCGGTTCTCGCGATCGCTCTGGTCGGGTTGGCTCATCCTGGCGCTATCCCCGCAACAGGATCGACGCCGCCGCGGCCGGAAGCAGGCGGATACGGTCGATCACGGCTCTCGCGTCCGGACGCGCGCGGCCTTAGTGCGCGCTGCTGCCGGCACCCTGCTCCGCGGCACCGGCCGGAACCGGGCGCCGCAAGCGGCCCTCGCCCAGGAGGAGCAGGATGGGGGCTGCGATGAAGATCGAAGAGGAGGTGCCGATCACGATGCCGATCAGAAGTACCGTGGCGAATTCGCGCAGCGTGGCGGCGCTCATGACGGCGAGGGGCAGGATGGCGAGGAAGACCGTGCCCGAGGTCGCGATCGTGCGGCACAGCGTCTCGTTGATGCTGCGGTCGATCAGCTCGCGCAACGGCATGCGCCGGTAGAGCCGCAGGTTCTCCCGCACCCGGTCGTAGACGACCACCTTGTCGTTGATCGAGTAGCCCATGATCGTGAGGATCGCGACGATGCTGGTGACGTTGAACTCGAACTGCGTGAGCCCGTAGACGCCGACGATCTTGGTCATGTCGAGGATGAGGGTCGCCGTCGCGGCGACGCCGAACTGCCACTCGAAGCGGAACCAGATGTAGGCCAGCATGGCGAGGAGGGCGACGCCCAGGGCCTCGAGCCCGTTCAGGAAGAGCTCGCCGCTCACGGTCGCCCCCACCGCCTCCACGCTCTGCAGCGCGGTGTCGGGGAAGCTCCGCTCCAAGGCAGCCCGCACCTTGCTCACCGCCTCCTGCTGTGCCGTGTCCCCGCCGGGCTGGCGTTCGAGCCTGATCTCGACGTCGTTGGCCGAGCCGAACTCCTGGAGCTCGACCGGCCCGAGATTGAGCGCCTGCAGCACGGGCCGCAGCTTGTTGAAATCGACCGGGTCCTTCAGGTGGGCCTCGATCGCCACGCCGCCGCGGAAATCGATGCCGAGATTGAGGCCCGGGTAGAAGGCGAGGATGATCGAGCTGATGCTGAGCACGGCCGAGACCACCAAGCCGGCGATGCGTCCGTTCATGAACGGGATCGTCGTGTCATCGGGTACGAGACGGGGTCCAAACACGCGCGGCCTCCTCAGGCGAGCAGCGCCTTGGGCCGCGCGCGGCGCAGCCACAGGGCAATGAGCAGGCGGACGAGCACGATCGCGGTGAACATCGACGTCAGGATCCCGAGGCTGATCGTGACGGCGAAGCCCCTGACCGGCCCCGATCCCAGCATGAAGAGGATCATCATCTTCACGAGCGTGGTCAGGTTCGCATCGATGATCG
>DATJAC010000074.1:0-22913 GCA_035516655.1 Alphaproteobacteria bacterium
CGCTCACGTCGACTTTCTCGGCCTCCGAAATCTCCTCGGGCGTGCGGTGGGCGATGAAGACGGGCTGGCTGCGCCATTTGACGGTGATGCGCTGGCCCAGCTGGATGGGGGCTATGTCGACCTCGATCGAGGAGAGCGCCAGCACGTCGGAGGCCGGATTCATGCTCTCGATGAAGGGCCAGGCCGCCAGGGCTGCGCCGACCGCCCCCATGGCCCCCGTCGCCAGATAGAGGAAATCGCGGCGCTTGACCTCGACCCCCGCGGCACCGTGTGCCGGTGCCTCAGCGCTTGTCGCCATGCTTTCCCCTTTCCCGATGCCGGAGCCGGGAGCCTGCTCCGATCCGCGCATGGTTCTAAAGACAGGGTTCCTCGAGACAATGCGACAACCTGCCGCACCCGCCCGCCGGGACCTTTTGGAACGGTCCGCGGAAAGGTGCGTCGGGTATAATGCAATTCCGCCCCCTTGCAAAGCGCCCAAAGCCGGATAACGTCGAAAAATTCGATGCTTACCCGAGGAGATCGAGGTCGCGGTGCGCCTTGTCCTCTACCAGCCCGACATCCCCCAGAACGCAGGTGCCATGATGCGGCTCGCGGCCTGCCTGGCGCTGCCGCTCGAGCTGATCGAGCCCTGCGGCTTCGTGCTCTCCGACCGCCGCCTGCGCCGCGCGGGCATGGATTACCTCGACCACCTGCAGCTCACCCGTCACGCCTCCTACGCCGCTTTCGCGGCGTGGCGGCAGAGCCAGGTACCTGGAGCCCGGCTTCTGCTCCTCACCACCCGGGGGGAGCGCTCCCATCTTGAGTTCGGCTTCCATCCCGACGATCTCCTGATGGTGGGACGCGAGACGGCGGGCGTCCCCGAGGAGGTGCATGCCGGCGCCTCAGCCCGGCTCAGGATCCCCATCGCTCCGGGACGGCGCTCCTTGAACGTGGCCCTGGCCGCTGCCATGGTGCTGGGCGAGGCCTTGCGGCAGACGGGGCTCTTTCCGGGGAATGGCGGGTGACGGTCAGCGCGGTCGGCGAGGAGGTGCGGAAGGAGCGGGTGCGAACCTGGTTCGCAGAGCTGCGCGACGAGATCTGCACCAGCTTCGAAGCCCTCGAGGCCGCGCTCACGGGGACGAACGCCGGGCTGCCGCCGGGGCGGTTCGCGCGCGAGCGCTGGCGGCGCCCGGGCGGTGGGGGGGGCGAGATCGCCCTCATGCGGGGCCGCGTCTTCGAGAAGGTCGGGGTCAATCTCTCGACCGTCTTCGGCGAGTTTCCGCCCGAGTTCCGCAAGGAGATCCCGGGGGCGGCCGAGGACGGGCGCTTCTGGGCGAGCGGCATCTCGCTCGTCGCCCATCTGCACTCCCCGCGCGTCCCCGCCGTGCATATGAACACGCGCCACATCGTCACCAGGCGCGAATGGTTCGGGGGTGGTACCGACCTGACGCCGATGCAGCCCGCAGCCGAGGACGCCGCCCTTTTCCACGCCGGCCTGAAGGCGGCGTGCGACGCCCACGATGCGAGCTATTACCCGCGCTTCAAGGCCTGGTGCGACGAGTATTTCTTCCTCAAGCACCGCAACGAGCCGCGCGGCATCGGCGGCATCTTCTACGACTACCTCGAGGAGGGGAGCTGGGAGGCGCGCTTCGCCTTCACCCGTGCCGTAGGCCAGGCGTTCCTCGCGGTCTACCCCGAAATCGTGCGCCGCCACATGGACGAGCCCTGGAGCTCGGAAGAGCGCGAGCGGCAGCTCGTCCGCCGCGGCCGCTACGTCGAGTTCAACCTGCTCTATGACCGCGGCACGCGCTTCGGCCTCATGACCGGCGGCAATCCCGAGGCCATCCTCATGTCCCTCCCCCCGCTCGCGGCCTGGCCGTAAAGCCGCAGTCGACTCACGCCCGAACGAAACTTGGGCTAAAGTGGCGCTGGAAACAGAGGGAGCGAAACATGCGTCTGCGCTGGTGGCCTCTCATCGTGCTCGCCTTGGGCTTCGCCCCTGCCGCCCAGGCCCAATCGACGCTTTCCATCAAGGCCTTCTTCGGCAGCTATAGCGGCACCGGGGTTGCCGAGAACAAGGACAGCGTCTTCTTCGGCGTGACCCAGCGCGATTTCGACGTAGTGATCCATCCGGACGGGGCCGGCTTCTCCCTCGCCTGGACCACCGTAGCGCACGAGGGGGGCGACCCGGCCAAGCCCAAGATCAAGCGCAAACAGGATCAGGTCAGCTTCGTGCCGGGGCCCTCGCCCGAGACGTGGCGAACTGCTGCCGAGCCCGATCCCTTCAGCGGCAATCCCCTCATCTGGGCGCGCATCGAGCGGACGACGCTCATCGTCAACGTGCTCACCATCGATCCCCAGGGCCGCGCCGAGCTGCAGCGCTACGCCCGCACGATCTCGGGCGGCGGCATGGACCTCGTCTTCACCACCTATCGCGACGGCGAGCGCACGCGCACCGTCAAGGGTAAGCTGGTCAAGAACGCCAACTGAGCGACGCCGGCTCAGTCGAGCCAGGCGCGCCAGGCTGTCCAGGCCCCGATCTTCGCCGCCACCAGCCGGTATCCCTCTGCCGGCGGATGCACGCCGTCGCCCGCGCGCGAGGCAAGCTGCCAGCGCTCATCCTCCGCGAGGGAGCGGTAGAGGTCGAGGTAGGGGATGCCGAGCTCGTGCGCGAGGGCGGCATAGGTGCCGCTCAATTCAGCGACCCTCGCGTTGGCGAAGCGGTAGGTGACCGGACCTTTAGGATTGACGGGCTGCTTCGTCTCCTCGACCGGCCAGGGCCCGATGAAGAGGACCGGCTTCCACGCCTTGGCCTCGGCGAGGATCGCGCGCGCGGTCGCGAGCGAGGTCGCCGGTGCCACCCGCGGTGCCGGCGGCACCTGCGGATCAAGAGCCCCCTCCTCGATCGCGGTATCGTTGTTGCCGAAGGCGAAGACGAGGCGGCCCGGATGGATGTCGGGAAGCCGGGCGGCGCACTCGGCGCGCCAGCGCGCGGCGATGTGGAGGGAGGTATCGGCGCGGATGCCGAGATTGTAGCAGCTGAGGTCGTGCCCGCGCTTGCCCTCGGCGGCGCAGAGCCGTCCGGGCCAGCCGAGGAACTCAGCATCGCCCGTGCCGGTGGTGAGGCTGTCGCCCACGAAGCAGATCCTGAGTGCCGTCACGGAGCGCCTCCTTCGTTCGCCCTCCCCGCGGCCCGCAACGCCGCCATGGACAGCGCCGGCCTTGCGTCCCAAACTGGCTGGCGCGGGGAGGGTCTCACATGGGTACCATCTTTGTGGCGAAGAGCATCAAGCTCGGCAAATGGGGCTCCGACGTGGGCCTCAGCAAGCATATCTACAAGGTAGGCTACACCGAGAAGCCGGTGAAGGCCGTCGTCGCCGCGGGCTGGGCCGGCGAGAACGACTGGGCGCTCGTAAAGAAGGCCGAGGTGGACGCCGTGAGCGAGGCCGAGATCGTGGCACGGGTCGCACAGAAGGAAAAGATGATCGACCCCAACTTCTATCCCAAGCTCAAGGGGGCGCAAGGCGTCTTCAAGGTGGTGCCGACCCACGTCGAGGACGATATCGTCGTCGCCCGGGCCATGGCGGGCGAGCAATCGATCGATCCCGTCAAGCTCAAGCCCGCCGACTTCGGCGCCTATCTCATCAACAGCGCGCTCAAGTAGGGCGCGCTCAGCGCGCGCTCGGCACCAAGGCCGCGAGCCTCGCCAAGCAGGCCTCGCGCCCGGGCCGGAAATCCTCCTCGATCCACCAGGCCTCGAGCGCTGCCAAGAGGCGGCCGACCGCGGGCCCGGCGGGAACGCCGAGCTCGAGCGCGTCTCGCCCTTTGACGGGAAGCTCGGGCCGCGTCCACAGGGCGGCGGCGGCAAGCTCGGCGCGCCAGGCCTCGACCGCGCGCCGCGGACTCGGCCCGGTCGCGGCGATCTCGCGCGCCCAGGCGAGGAGGGCCAGGTCGCGAAAGCGCTCGGCCCCCAGGCGATAGAGAAGACGCCGGCGCAGCCGCTCCGGCATCTCCGCCTGCGGCAGCTCGGAGGGAGCGACGAGGGCCGCGAGGCGCTCGCGCTCGGCGCTCGAGAAGCGCAGGCGCTGGGCGAGGGCCTCCGCGCCCGCGGCACCGCGGGCGGGATCGAGGAGGGCGGCCAAGCGCCTGAGTGCGTCCGCCCCCGCACCTAGGCCCTCGACGGTCACAAGCGCGCGCAGCACCGCGACCCCGCCCGCTTCCGGGAGGAACTGCGCCAAGATGCCCTCTTCGCGCATGAGGGCGATGACGGACGCGGGCTCGGGGGCGGCGAGGAGCTTGAGCGTCTCCGCCGCCACGCGCTCGCCCGAGAGAGTCGAGAGCTTGGGTGCCAACTCGCGGCAGGCGGCGAGGGCGTCCGCATCGGGCGGGGGTTTGCCGTAATGGGCGTAGAAGCGGAAGAAGCGCAAGAGGCGCAGCACGTCCTCGCTGATGCGCGTGCGCGCATCGCCCACGAAGCGGATGCGCCCCGCGAGCAGATCCTCGTAGCCGCCGAAGGGATCGTAAAGCGTGCCGTCGGGGGCGGCGAAGAGCGCATTGACGGTGAGGTCGCGCCGGGCGGCGTCCGCCGCCCAGTCGACGGTGAAGGCGACCTTGGCGCGGCGGCCGTAGGTCTCGACGTCGCGCCTCAAGGTGGTGATCTCGAAATGGGCCTCGCCCACGATCGCCGTCACCGTGCCGTGCGCAAGCCCGGTCGGCACCACCTTGATGCCGGCCGCCTCGAGCAGTCCCGTGACCGCCTCGGGCGGGTCGTGCGTCGCGATGTCGATGTCCTTGACCGGCCGGCCGAGGATGGCGTCGCGCACGCAGCCGCCGACGAAGCGTGCTTCGGCCCCCTTGGCCGCGAGAGCGTCCAGCACGCGCCGCGTCGCGGGGGCGCTCATCCACGGCTGGGGCGGGAGCCTCTGCGGGAGCGCCAACCGACTCACTCCTTGAAGTGGCCGTGCACCACCGTGCCGTTCTCGAGCGCCGGTGGGACGTACTTCGCACCCGGCGGAGCGCCGGTGAAGACGATGGTGGCGACGAGGGCGAGCACGGCGAGCACGGCACCGGCGGCGAGCAGCCAGAACCACGGCCCCTCCTGCCATGCCGGAATTGCCGTGCCCGCCGTGGCCGCGTGCCGGCGCTGCCAGTGGAGCCAAAGCGCATAGAGGGCGGTCGGCAGAATAAAGGGCAGCAGGTACTCGAGGACGACGCGGACCATCAGCCGATCAGCACGTCGCAGAGGTTCACCAGCATGCTCGCCGTGGCACCCCAGATGTAATGCGCGTCGTAGGGTAGGACGTAAAAGACCCGCTCGCGCCCCTTGAAGAGGCGGCGCTCGCGCCGGTGGTTGCGGCGGTCGAGGACGAAGGCGAGCGGCACCTCGAAGACGAGGGCGACCTCGGAAGGATCGGGCTTGACCGGAAAGGGCGGGGTCACGATGCCGACGATGGGATGGACAAGGAAGCCGGTGCGCGTCTCGTAGTCGTCGAGGTGGCCGATCGGCTCCACGCGCTCGTGCGGCAGGCCGACTTCCTCGAAGGCCTCGCGCAAGGCGGCCGCCTCCGGTGTCGCGTCCCTTGCCTCGATGCGCCCGCCCGGGAAGCTCACTTGTCCGGCATGATCGCTCAAGTTCGCGTTGCGCTCCGTGAGCAGCACCGTCATGCCGCCCGCGCGATCGACGAGCGGCACCAGCACGGCGGCCGGCGTCAAGGGACCGGGATGGCGCATGTCGTCCGTGTTCATGTCGTGATCGCCGCGCCGGTGCACGCCCGTGCCGCGGCGCACGCGACGCTCCGCCTCGGCGTTCGCCTTGAGGCGCGCGATGATCCCCTCCCGCGTCACGCCTCCTCCTCCAACCTCCCGAGCACGAAAAACTCGCCCCGACTCCAGACACCCAGGCGGCTTTCTCCGTGCCATACCCCTTCCACTCCGAGCTCGATCAGCTGATAATAGACCGGGCGGACGATGAGCGCCTCGAGGCCGGGGCGTGCCAACAGATAGGGTCTGGGCCCGCCGCCCGGGCAGGCGGTGCTCACGCGGATCGGATGGTCCGGGCCAGCGGTGACGAACTCGTCGAGGTTGGTGCGGAAGACAAGCGCCTGCTCTTGCCCCGCACCCTCGACCGTGAGCTCGACGGCGGTGAAGGGCGCATCGTCGACGCGGATGCGGCCGCGTTCGAAGGGTGTGACGAGCCAGTAAGCGCCGTCCGACTCGCGGCGGAGTACCGAGGCGAAGAGCTTGACGAGCGCCATCCGGCCGATCGGCGAGTCGCGATAGAGCCAGGTGCCGTCGCGCGCGATGCGGATGTCGAAATCGCCGCACCAGGGTTCCGCGCGCGGGGCCGACATGGAAACCGCGGCAGGAGGGGCTGCGGCATGGGACGTGCATGGCACGTCTATTTGATTTGCCAGGGTGGAGTTTTGATCCGATGTTTTGGCCATGCTCTCGCCCTAGCCGCGCGATAGCCCGCCGCACCCGCAGCAAGGAGCCAGCGAATTGAGCATCATCGAGACCACCCCGCCCGCCGACGAGCCGACTGCCGCCCTCGTCGCCGAAGTCGAGCGCTTGGGCGAGCGCATGCTGGCGGTGCGCGAGCGCCTGGGCCAGGTCATTTTCGGCCAACAGCAGGTCATCGATCAAACCCTTATCACACTCTTGGCGGGAGGGCATGCCCTCCTCGTCGGCGTGCCGGGCCTCGCCAAGACGCGATTGGTCGAGACGCTCGGCATCGTGCTCGGGCTCGACGTGAAACGCATCCAATGCACGCCCGACCTCATGCCCGCGGACATCCTGGGCTCGGAGGTGCTGGAGGAGAACGAGAGCGGGCGCCGCGCCTTCCGCTTCATCGAGGGGCCGGTGTTCTGCCAGCTCCTGATGGCGGACGAGGTCAACCGCGCCAGTCCGCGCACCCAATCGGCCCTCCTCCAGGCCATGCAGGAAGGCCGCGTCTCGGTCGCCGGACGCTATCATCCCCTGCCGCGGCCCTTCCATGTGCTGGCGACGCAGAACCCGCTCGAGCAAGAGGGGACTTATCCGCTCCCCGAGGCGCAGCTCGATCGCTTCCTCATGCAGGTCGACGTGAGCTACCCCGACCTCGACGCCGAGCGGCGCATGCTCGCCGCCACCACGGGCATCGCCGAGGCGCTGCCGGGCAAGGTGATGGGGGGCGAGGATCTGCTCGCGGCTCAGCGGCTCATTCGACGCATTCCCGTCGGCCGCTCGGTGGTCGACGCCATCCTGACCCTGGTGCGCCAAGGCCGGCCCGAGTCGAGCGAGATCGAGGAGGTGCGCCGCCAGGTCGCCTGGGGCCCCGGCCCGCGCGCGAGCCAAGCGCTCATGCTGGCCACGCGCGCGCGCGCCGTGCTCGAGGGCAGGCTGGCCCCTTCGGTTGACGACGTGCTCGCCCTCGCGGGTGCCGTCCTGCGCCACCGCATGGCGCTCAATTTCTCCGCCCGCGCGGACGGCGTCACCATCGACCAGGTGGTCGAGCGGCTCGCCGCACCGCTCGCCTGAGTGCGGGCAGCCGTGATGTCATGCGGAGCTCGGTCAAGTTGAACCGGCCGTCAACATCGTCATTCCCGCGAAAGCGGGAATCCAACGGCCCCTGGACCCCCGCTTTCGCGGGGGTGAGGACTACGCTGTTTGAACTCGATCGAGTCCTGCTCTGAAATGGCAATCAGCACCTCCCGGCAAGGTGCGCAGCTGACCCAGCAGCGGGCCGAGCGGCTGGCCGCGACCCTGCCCCCGCTCCTCGTGCACGCGGAGCGCGTCGCCGCCACGGTAGCCCAAGGGGTGCACGGCCGCCGCCGGGTGGGGAGCGGGGACACCTTCTGGCAGTTCCGCCGCTACGAGCCGGGCGATCCGACCCAGCGCATCGACTGGCGCCGCTCGGCCAAGTCCGACACGCTCTTCGTGCGCGAGAGCGAGTGGGAGGCGGCGGCGAGCGTGTGGCTGTGGTGCGACCGCTCGCCCTCGATGCGCTATCGCTCCTCGGCCGCCTTGAGCGAGAAGGCCGAGCGTGCCGCCCTCCTCGTGCTGGCCCTTGCGGCCCTGCTCGTGCGCGGCGACGAGCATATAGCACTCCTCGGCTCGGGCCTGAGCCCCCGCCCCGGCCGGGCCGCGCTCAACCGCATGGCCCTCATGCTCGAGCGCCAGCTCGCGGAAGGCCTCCCCACGGGTGAGCACGGCAGTGGGAGCCTGCCCGCCTACGAGCTCCTGCCCCGGCACGGGCAGCTCGTCCTCATCGGGGATCTTCTGGCCCCGCTTGAGGAGATCGACGCGCTGGTGCGCCGCTTCGCCGGGCGCGGGGTCAAGGGCCACCTGCTCGAGCTCGGCGACCCGGCGGAGGAGACGCTGCCCTTTGCCGGACGCACCCGCTTCGAGGGCCTCGAGGGCGAAGGCGAGGTCCTGGTGCGCCGGGTCGATGCCGTGCGCGAGGCCTATGTCGCGCGGCGGACGGCACATCGCGCCGGGCTCGCGGCGATCGCGCGGGCGGTCGGCTGGAATTTCACCACCCACCGCACCGATCAGCCGCCCGAGGGCGCGCTTTTGGCGCTCTATGCCCACCTCTCGGCGAGCTGGGACGAAGGCTGATGCCCGGGCTCAGCGCCATCGCCTTCGTCCATCCCTGGCTGCTTCCGGCATTGGCCCTCCTGCCGGCCCTCTGGTGGCTGCTCCGCGTCACCCCGCCGAGCCCCCGGCTCGTGCGCTTCCCCGCCATGCGGCTTCTTCTCGGCCTGGTGCAGAGCGAGGAGACGCCGGCGCATACCCCGCTCTGGCTCGTCCTCCTGCGCCTCCTCTTGGCCGGCCTCGTCATCCTCGGCCTTGCCCAGCCGCTCCTCAATCCGCTCGGCCCGCGCGCGGGCCAAGGGCCCCTCGTCATCGTCATCGACAACGACTGGGCGGCGGCACGCGCCTGGCGCGAGCGCGAGCAGGCGCTCGCAAGCCTCATCGACAATGCCGAGCGCGACCACCGCCCGATCATGCTGCTGCCGACCGCCCCGCCCGCCTCCGGCGACCCGGTGCAGGCGAGCGGGCTCCTGCCGGCGAGCGAGGCGAGGCGCCTCGCCCAGACGCTTCGGCCCGAGCCATGGCCGAGCGAGCGCACCGCCGTGCTGAAGCTCCTCGAGGGCATGCATCTCCCAGCCCCCGGCCACGTCGTTTGGCTCTCCAACGGCATTGCCGGGGGAGAGGTGGAGAAGCTCGCGGAGCGCCTGCAGCGCCTCGGGCCCGTCGAGGTCCTGAGCGATGCACCCGAGCGGCTGCCCCATCTTCTGCTGCCGCCCGCGACCCGGGGCTCGGAGCTGGCACTGAGCGCCCACAGGGCCTCGGGCGCAGGCCAGGACGCGATCACCGTTCGGGCGAACGACGAGCGCGGGCACCTGGTCGCCCAGGCCGAGCTCGCTTTCGAGCCGGGCAAAAGCACCGCCGCCGCGACGCTCAAGCTTCCGGTCGAGCTGCGCAACGAGATCGCCCGCCTCGAGATCAGCGGCGAGCGGACCGTCGGCGCGACCGTGCTGCTCGACGAGCGTTGGCGCCGCCGTCCCGTGGGCGTCATCACGGCCCCGGCCAACGAGCAGGCCGAGCCGCTCCTCGGCGGACATTATTATCTCGAGCGTGCCTTGCAGCCCTACAGCGAGATCGTCGAGGGAACCCTCGAGCAGCTCCTCGAGCGCCAGCTCGCCGTCCTGATCCTGACCGACTCCGATCCGCTCCCGCCAGCCCTCCGCGCCCAGCTCGATCGCTGGCTCCAGGCTGGCGGCACTCTCCTGCGCTTCGCCGGCCCACGGCTGGCACAGGGCAACGACGATCTGGTCCCCGTGAAGCTGCGCCGGGGCGAGCGCGAGCTGGGCGGGGCCATGTCGTGGGAGAAGCCCGAGCCCCTCGCGGCCTTCGATCCGAAGAGCCCCTTTGCAGGACTTCCCATCCCCGCCGACGTCGCGATCAAGCGTCAGGTGCTCGCCGAGCCCTCCCTCGACCTCGAGCAGAAGACCTGGGCGCGGCTCGCCGACGGCACCCCGCTCGTGACCGCGGACCGGCGCGGTAAGGGCTGGCTCGTGCTCGTCCACACCACGGCCAATCCGGACTGGTCGACGCTGCCCTTCTCCGGCCTCTTCGTCGAGATGCTCCAACGCATCGTGGCGCTGAGCCAGGGCGTCGCCGGGAATGCCGAAAAGGCGAGCCTGCCGCCGTTCAGGACGCTCGACGGCTTCGGCGAGCTGGCCCCCCCGCCCGCGGCCGCGAGTGCGATCGGCACGGAAGAGCTGCTGCATCCTCGTATCGGGCCGCGCCATCCGCCCGGCTATTACGGATCGGAGTCGACGCGGCGCGCGCTCAACCTGACCAACCAGGTCAGCGCCATCGCCCCGCTCCCCGAGCTGCCGCCCGGCGTCGCGCGTGCCGTCTACAGCGGCCAGCACGAGCGGGATCTGAAGCCTTGGCTGATCGGAGCGGCGACCCTGCTCGCCCTCGCCGATCTCGTCATCAGCCTGGCGCTCCGCGGGCTCTTCCTCGGCCGGCGCGGCGGCGGCCTCTTGGGCGGCGGGAGGGGAAGCGGTGCCGGCGGCCTCGGACGCGCGCGCGGGACGGCCGCCCTCCTCTTCGCCGCCCTGGCGCTGGCAGCTCCCGGGGCGCAGGCGGCGGGCGCCGGCGCCGCCGCGGGCGACGACTCCTTTGCCATCGCGGCGACGACCTCGACGCGCCTCGCCTACGTCTTGACCGGGGACCCCTCCCTCGACGAGGTGAGCCGGGCGGGATTGACCGGCCTGTCGCTGGCCCTCAACGCGCGCACCGCCATCGAGGCGGCGGCCCCCATGGGTGTCGATCCCGACAAGGACGAGCTGGCTTTCTTTCCCTTGCTCTATTGGCCGATCTCGGAGCGCATGCCGGACCTCAGCGCCGTCGGGCTGCAAAAGGTCCTCGAGTACCTGCAGAACGGCGGCCAGATCATGTTCGACACGCGCGACCCGAACCGCGCCGGAGCCAGCTGGCGCGTGCTGCGCCGGCTGCTGAGCGATCTCGATCTGCCGGCCCTCATCCAGGTGCCGGAGGACCACGTGCTGACGCGCTCCTTCTATCTCCTGCACGAGTTGCCGGGCCGGCTCGACGGCTCCCCCGTTTGGGTCGAGCGCTCCGACGAGATGGTGAACGACGGCGTCTCCGCCGTCGTCATCGGCGGCAACGACTGGGCGGGCGCCTGGGCGGTCGACGACGGGGGGCGTCCGCTCATGCCGGTCGTACCCGGCGGCGAGCATCAGCGCGAGATGGCGATCCGCTTCGGCATCAATCTCGTGATGTACGCGCTCACCGGCAACTACAAGGGCGACCAGGTCCATCTGCCCGCGATCCTCGAGCGGCTGGGGCTCTAGATGCTCGAGAACCTCAGCATCGCCTTCTCCCCGTTGGTCCCTTGGCCGTGGCTCGCGGGTGCTGCCCTCGCCGCGGCCGTCCTCTTGACGCTCGGCTGGCGGCGCCGCGCACGCGGCATTGGCTGGCGGGCGCTCGTGCTCGCCGTACTCCTCCTGACCCTCGCCAATCCCGCTGCCGTGCTCGAGGATCGCACCCCGCTCGACGACATCGGCCTCGTCGTCGTCGACGATTCGCCGAGCCAGGGCATCGGCCAGCGGCGCGCACAGACCGAGGCGGCCCTCGCCGCGGTCCGGGAGGCAGCCAGGCCGCTCAAGCATTTCGAGCTCAGGGTGGTGCGCTCGACCGGCAAGGATCCGGCTGTCCTCGACAGCGGCACCGAGCTCTACAAGGCGCTCGAGGATGCCCTTGGCGAGATCCCGCGCCAGCGCTTCGCCGGAGCCATCATGGTCACCGACGGCCAGGTCCATGATGCGCCGAGCGGGAAGGTCGCGGCTCGGCTCGGGGCCCCCCTTCACGTGCTTCTCACCGGTGCCCCCAACGAGGCCGACCGGCGGCTGACGGTGGTCGACGCGCCGAGCTACGGTCTCGTCAACAAGCCCCTCGATCTCACGGTGCGGGTCGACGATCTGCCCGGGCCCTCGCGCGGCCAGGCCAAGGTCACTTTGCGCCGCGACGGGGGAAACGAGACCGCGATCACGGTCCCCCTCGGCGAGGAGACCAAGATCCCCGTCACTCTCGACCATGCGGGGCAGAGCATCTTCGAGGTCTCCGTCGAGCCGGGCCCGCACGTGCTCACGCTCGCGAACAAGCGCGCCGTCGTCGTGGTGAACGGCGTGCGCGACCGTCTGCGCGTGCTGCTCATCTCGGGCGAGCCGCACCCGGGCGAGCGCGCCTGGCGCAATCTCCTGAAATCCGATCCCTCGGTCGACCTCGTGCATTTCACCATCTTGCGCCCGCCCGAAAAGCTGGACGCAACGCCGGTGCGCGAGCTCTCGCTCATCACCTTTCCGGTGCACGAGCTCTTCGACGTGAAGCTCAACGAGTTCGATCTCATCATCTTCGACCGCTACCGCCGGCGGGGCGAGCTGCCGAACAACTATCTGCAGAACATCGCCGACTACGTGAACCGCGGCGGTGCCCTCTTGGCCGCGGTGGGGCCCGACTTCGCCTCGCCGATCAGCATCTACTATACCCCGCTCGGTGCGGTGATGCCGGCCGAGCCCACGGGCCAGGTCCTGGAGCGCGGCTTCCGCCCGGAGCTCACCGACATCGGCAAGCGCCATCCGGTGACCGCCGGGCTCCCCGGAGCCGAGGACGCGAAGCATCCGTGGGGCCGCTGGTTCCGCGAGATCGACATCCGTCCCAAGGGCGGGGAGACCCTCATGACCGGGCTCGACGGCCGCGCACTCCTCCAGCTCGAGCGCGTCGGCAAGGGGCGCGTGGCCCTCATCGCGAGCGATCAGATGTGGTTGTGGTCGCGCGGCTACGAGGGCGGGGGGCCCGAGTCCGAGCTCTTGCGCCGGCTCGCCCACTGGCTCATGCAGGAGCCCGAGCTCGAGGAGGAGGCGCTCAGCGCCCAAGTCCAAGGCGACAAGCTCAAGGTCGTGCGCCAAAGCCTCGATCCCAAGCCGGTCACGGTCGAAATCGCGGCACCCTCCGGGAAGACCGTGAAGCTGGCCCTCACCCCCGGCGAGGCCGGGCGCTCGCAAGGCAGCGTGAGCGTGGACGAGCTCGGCCTCTACCGCGTGAGCGACGGCAGCCACAAGGCCCTTGCCGCCGTGGGCCCGCTCAATCCCATCGAGTTCCAAGACGTGCGCGCGACCGACGAGAAGCTCGAGCCGGCGGTCGCGGCGACGGGCGGCAGCATCCGCTGGCTCAGCGAGGGCGGGGTACCCGAGCTGCGCCAGATCCGCCCGAGCCGCGAATACTCCGGGGCGGGTGCTGCAGGTGCTTGGATCGCGTTCAAGCAGAACGGCGACTACGTGGTGACCGGCGTGCGCCAGGCCCCGCTTCTGCCGGCGATCCTCGTGCTGCTCGCGGCCCTCGGCACGCTCGCCCTCGCTTGGCGGCGCGAGGGGCAATAGCGCAGCTGTTGGCAGTGCCGCCGTTTCCTCCTATCCTCGCGGCCGATATGTCGCGTGGAGCGGAGCGGCAAGCTTGAACCGCAAGGAGCGTAGGAGCGGCGACAAAGGGGCGGCGAGAGGAAGCACCTCGCGCGCGCCGGCTGCCGCGCGTCCGATCCCGGCGGCGCTCAATGCGAGGACGCTCGTTGCCCAGGCGGTCCAGCTGCATCAATTGGGCCGCCTCGCCGAGGCCGAGGGTCTTTACCGCCAAGCGCTGGCACTTGATCGCAATGAGCCTGACGCGATCCAATTTCTCGGCCTCATCGCCCATCAGAGGGGCGAGCACGACCGGGCGATCGAGCTTCTGCAAAGGGCCATCGTCATCGACGGCGGAGTAGCGAGCTATCACAGCAATCTCGGCGAAGCCTACCGTGCCTTGGGCCGGCTCGACGACGCGGTCGAGAGCCACAAGCGCGCACTCGCGCTCCGCCCCGACTTGGCGGCGGCGCGCTTCGGCTTAGGCACGGCACTTCTCGACCTCAAGGACTATGCGGGGTCGGCCAAAGAGCTCGCCGCGGCCCTCGCGCTCGATCCCAAGGATGCCGACGCGCATCTCAATCTCGGCATCGCCCTCCTCGAGCTCGGCCGCGGAGCGGAAGCGATCGCTCACTACGAGGCGGCGATCAAGCTGCGGCCCGACTCTGCCGAAGCCCACCTCAATCTCGGTATCGCACTCCGGGTCGAAGGCCGGTTCCGCGGCGCTCTCGCCGCCCTCGGCCGCGCGCTCGAGCTGGCGCCCGCAATCGCCGAGGCGCACTATCAGGCCGGCCTGACGCTCATGGGGCTCGATCGCTTCGACCAAGCGGCCTTGGCACTCGCGGAGGCGGCGCGGTTAGCACCCGAGATGGGGAATGCGCATCTCAAGCTCGGCGACGTGCTGCGCCTGCTCCACCGCCGCGACGAGGCGATTACGGCGTACGCGCGCGCGCGCGAGCTCGAGCCGGCACGGCCGGACGCGCTCATCGGAATCGGGCGCGCCCATCTCGAGGGCGGCAATTTCGAGGAGGCGCGGCGCTGGTTCGCGGCGGCCGTAGTCCTGGCGCCCGACTCGGCGGACGCCCATTTCGAGATGGGGCACTCTTTTCAGCTCCAGGGGCGCTTTGCGGAGGCGGTCGGCTGGCACGAGAAGGCGATCCAGCTTGAGCCCGACCACGCTGCGGCACATTTCTACCTGGCGAAGGACGGCAAGGCCGGCTCCAGCATCGAGCGTCGGCGCGAGATCGAGCGCGTGCTGGCGCTACCCACGCTCGCGGAAGAGCAACGCATCTCGCTCAACTTCGCGCTCGCCAAGGTCGCCGAGGATCTCGGCGACTACGATGCGGCCTTTCTCGCCTACCGGGCCGGCAACGACCTCAGGAAGGCCAAGCTCTCCTTCCGGCCGGAGGACTTCACCGCCCACGTCGACCGCCTGATCGAGGTCTTCTCGGCCGAGCTCTTCGCCGCCAAGGCGGGCCTCGGCAACCCGGTGCCGCTTCCCGTCTACATCGTCGGCATGCCGCGTTCCGGCACCACCCTCGTCGAGCAGATCCTGGCCAGCCATCCCGAGGTTTTCGGTGCGGGCGAGCTCGATTACATGCGGCAGATCGCCTATGCCCTGCCGAAGCAGCTTGGCGGCGAGGCCTTCCCCGAATGCGTGCGCCGGCTCGCCGCACCAAACGCGAAGGCGATCACGGAAGAGCACCTCGCCCACCTCTCGGCACTGGCACCGCAGGCCGCGCGCATCACCGACAAGCTGCCCAGCAACTTCGCGCGGCTCGGCCTGATAGCACTCCTCTTCCCGCGCGCGCAGCTCATCCATTGCATGCGCGATCCGCTCGACACCTGCCTCTCCTGCTACTGCCAGGAGTTCGCGCACGGCCAGCCCTTCGCCTCGGATCTCGGCCATCTCGGCCGCTACTATCGCGACTACGAGCGGCTCATGGCGCACTGGCGCAAGGTGCTTCCCTCCCCCGTCCTCGAGGTGCCCTACGAAGCGCTCGTCGCCGACCAGGAGGCCTGGAGCCGCAAGCTCGTCGATTTCCTCGGCCTGCCGTGGGACGAGCGCTGTCTTGCCTTCTACAAGAAGGAGCGCCTCGTGCGCACGGCGAGCTTCTGGCAGGTGCGCCAGCCGATCTATGCCACCTCGGTCGGACGCTGGCGCCACTATGCGCGCCACCTCGGCCCGCTCTTCGCGGCCCTGGGCATCGCACCACCCCCGGCATGAGGCCCGCGGGCGGCGGCCGCTCCGGGCATCTCAGCGGATGATGACGACCGCCTGCTTCGCGAACAGGCTGAAGGCGAGATAATCGTAGCGCCAGCCGAACTTCGCGACCGCCTCCTGGAACGCCTTGAACTCGTCCTCGCGCCAACGGGGGTTGAAGAGATATTCGTCGAACGCGATGACCGTGCCCGGCACGATCCGCGGGGCCAGGAGCTCGAGCGCCGTGGCGGTGGAACTGTAGAGATCGCAGTCCACGTTCATGAAGCGCACGGGACCGGGATGGGTGGGGAGGAAGACGGGCAGGGTGTCCTCGAAGAGCCCGACGTGAAGCCGGACGTTGGCCGGAACCTGGGGCAGCTCGCCCTCGGTCGAGTAGGCGCCTTGGGGCATCTTGTGCCACGCCTCGGGCAGGCCCTGGAACGAGTCGAAGCCGTGCACGTCCTGGTCGGCACGGCGCGCGATCTGCCGGATCGAAGTGCCGAAGCGCACGCCGAGCTCCAGCACGAGGCCGTCGAGCCGCGTCGCCGCAAGTGCGAGGGCGAGCCCTTCCGAACGCTCGCCCAAGAGACGCGGGCGCCCGCGCGAGACCGACTTGATGTAGCGCCAGGCATCGCAGGCGTAGACCGCGAGATCGGAGCCTTGCGGCAGGGCCGCGAAGTGGCGGGCGGCGAGCTCGGCATGGCCCTCGTAGTCGCGCAAGACGGCGAGGAAGAAGCGGCTCATCATGTGATCGGGGGCCGCCCGCAGCGCCTCCTCGAGGCAATGGGCTGCGGGCTCCATGTCGGCGGGCGCGTAAAGGGTCGTATGGAGATTGAACCAGGCGTCGGCGAACTCCGGCTTGAGCGCCAGCGCCTTGCGGAAGGAGACGGCGGCCTGGTCGAGCTCGCCGAGCTCGGCGAGTGCGGTACCGAGGTTATTGTGCCCCGTGGCATCATCCGGCTCGAGCAGAAGAGCCTGGCGGTAGCAGGCCACGGCCTCCTCGAGCCGCCCCAGCTCGGCAAGCATGGTCCCGAGGTTGCCGTGCGCGGCGGCGATCTCGGGCCTGAGGGCGACGACCTTGCGGTAGCTCTCGGCGGCTTCTTGGAAGTGCTTGAGGTCTTTGAGCGCATTGCCCAGGTTGAAGAGCGCCTCGGCGTGGTCGGGCTTGAGTGCCAAGGCTTTGCGATAGCTGGCAACCGCGTCATCGAGCCGCCCAAGGGCCTGCAGTGCCAAAGCGAGGTTGGCGTGGGCGTCCGCGTCGTCCGGCTTGATGGCAACGGCCTTGGCGATGAGCTCGGCGGCGAAGTCGTGCTTGCCGAGCTGATGGGCGATCACGCCGAGCATATGCCAGGCGACCGCGTGATAGGGGTCCGCCTCCAGGAGCCGGCGGTAGAGCCGCTCGGCCTCCTTGAGGCGACCGGCGCCATGGTGGCGCAAGGCGAGCTCCAGGCCTTGCTGCAGCGTCAGCCGCCGCGGCTCGCTTCCCCGCGCGCGAGCTCCCGCCTTGCCCGGCGCCGCGCCGTCTTCCGGCTCCGACATCAGCGATACATGTGCGTTTGCATTGCCGCCGCTTCCTCAGCCGCCACTATAGCCCGGGAGCTCCTCAGCTGTCTTGGCTTCGCGGCCATGCCGCATTGACAGTGCCGCACTTCGGCGCCTAGCTTCGCACGCTCCGGATGGGCGCAGGGAACGGCAGCCGCGATGGCGACGAAACAGCGAACGCTAGGCGAGGAGCAAGCCGCGGAGCTCTGCCGGAGTGCGGTGCGGGCGCTCAAGGCGGGCGATGCGGAGGCGGCCGAGAGCTTCGCCCGCCGGGCACTCGCCGGCAGTCCGGGAGACCGCAGCGCCTCCTACCTCTTGGGCCTCGCCTTGCTCGCCCTTGGCCGCTCCGCCGAGGCGGTCGAGCCGCTGCAAGCCGCCGCGGAAGGGAATGCCGACCCTGCGGTCGGGACCAACCTGGCGACCGCCTTGGCGCAATCGGGCCGGGAGAAGGAAGCGCTCGCCTGTCTCGTGCGGGCGACGAAGCAGGAGCCGCCGTTCCCGCCCGCCTTCTTGCGCCTCGGCCGGCTGCTCCATATCCGCGGCCGCATCGTGGAGGCCAAGGCGGCCCTCGAACGGGCGGTCGGGCTGGCACCGGGGGATGCCGACGGCTGGATGGGCTTTGCCGACACGCTCACCGACTTAGGCGAGCCGCAGGCGGCGCGCGCGGCCTACGCGCGCGCGCTCGAGCTGAGGCCGGGTTGGGCGCAGGCGCAGCAGGGCATCATCCGCACCTTGGTGGACGAAGGGGAGTTCGCGGCCGCCATCCCCATGCTGCGCGAGCTCGCCGTGCGCACGCCCGACGATGCCGTCATCCTCCTCGACCTCGCCTATTGCCTGCAGGAGACCGGCCAGCTCAAAGCGGCGCTCGCGGCCTACGCAAGGGCGTCGGCGGCCGATCCGCACGCCTACAAGCAGGCACTCCACAGCCTGATCGGTGCGGCACGAGGGACCTTTTGGCTGCGGCCGAGTGCGAGTGCGAAAAACCTCCCCCCGCCGCGCGCGAAATTCGACGCGTAAGCGCCTCCAGTCGTCGCCCCCGCGAAAGCGGGGCCCATGGATGCCCGCTTCCGCGGGCATGACGAATAAGGAATGGGCAGGCAATCTAACCTGGTTGAAATCCGCATGCGCGCAAGGATGCTCTAGCGCGGAATCCGATCAGGTAGAACATTTCCCTCGTCACCCCGGCGAAAGCCGGGGTCCAGGGGCATCGGCCCGTCGCCTGGTCCTGGGTTCCCGCTTTCGCGGGAACGACGAGGTGGATTGATTCCACTTGATCGGACAGTGCTCTAGCGCTTGACTGTGCGGAATCGCTTGCGATAGATGCCGGGCTCGCCCTGGAGCGTCATGCGCAGCTCGGCGAGGCGTGCCAAGGCCGGCTGGGACAGCGTCTCGCAACGCAGCTGCCATATTTCCCGCTCGACCGGAATGCATTGGGCCACGGGCGTTCCTTTCGGGATCACGCCCTCGAAGTCCTTCTTGCTCCAGGCCGCGGGAAAATTGACGAAGTTCTCCTTGTAGCGATCCGCGTCCACCAGGCCGGTCAAGGTGAGGAACGGCAGGTCGGCCCGGTTGATCGGGTGGGTGACGAGCAACGAGTAGCCGGGCGGCAGCTCGATCGTCCAAAAGCTGTTGAACTTGATGAGGAAGCAATCCTCCTCGAAATACGGACTGCCGACCGCCTGGCTGTTGTCGTGGAAATCGATCGGACTCCGCGTGTGCTCACTCAAGGGACTGCCGGCGATCTGCCAGTCCCAGCTGAAGGCGCCGTCCTTGTAGGCGAGATCGGTCGCGAGGGGCATCATGAAGCCGTAGGTCATCGCGTCGATGAAGGGCGGGCAGCGCTTAACCGTCCACTCCTCGCTTCCGAGCACGGCACTATGGGCCTTGAGCGGCATGCTCTTGTACCACTCAGGCAGCGCCTCGACGGCAGCAAAGGGCCGCGGCAGCGTCGCCTCGAGCCAGGGCGGGCAGCGGAATACCACCTCCATCGCGCGCCTCCTCGTGAACCGCGATCCGGCGACCCATCCTCGTGTCGCGCGGGACGTGCCGCCGACACTAGCATCATCCGCCGCCGGCCGCACATGAGAAGGGCGGCGCTGCTTGCGCAGCGCCGCCCCAGTTGGATCTCTGACCGTTTCTGGTCGGTCTGAGCTAGAAGATGTACTGCATGCTCGCCATCAGGCGCGAGTCCTCGCCGTGGCTGCCACCCGGATCGATGACGCCGGCGGCGGTACGCTTGCTCGCCTCGCCGTACATGAACTCGAGACCGATGTTCACCTGCTTGACCGGGCTCCAGATCAAGTTGACGGATGCCACCAGCGCCTGCGTGAGCTGCGTGCCCGAGCCCGCACCGGTACCCGCCGAGAACGGGATGCCGCCGTAGCTCCACGTATAGATGCCGAAGTCGGCCGTCGAGCGAACGTTGTCCGCCCACCAGTGCTGGACCCAGGCGTTGCCGCCCAGCTGCGTCACGGGCTTGATCGAGATACCGTGGGCGGCACCGCCAAAGATATTGGTCGGTACGACCCAGGCGTCGTTCGCGGGACCGGAGGTGGTGAAGTACCGGTTGATCCCCGGACCATAGCTCAACGTCGCAGCCAAGGCGTCCTTGGCAAAGGGGCCGCCGAAGTACTGCCCGAACTTCCACTGGCCGCCGGCGATGATGCCGCCCGCCAAGGTCGACGCACTCATGCCGTTAACGCCACCCGCCGTATTGACGGAACCGGCACCAAATTGGAACCCGTTGTTGGCGTTGAAGTGACGGATCACGCCGGCGAGGTTCACGTCGCCCCAGGTACCGGCATATTCGACGTGACCGGTGAAGTCCGGCATGTCGTTGGCGTTGCCGCCGGTGCCCGTGCCGCCGTTGCCGTAGTCTTGCGTCGCGATCGCGTCGTTCACGGGAGCCCCGAGCGGATTTGCGACATTAAGCGAAGTTCCGACCGCGGGGAACGCAGACACGCGCGGGTTGGGATTCTCGATCGCGCCCGAGAGTGTCCAGCCGCCGCCCGACCAGGTGTAGCGCACCTGGGTCTGACGCGTGCCGCCCGAGTTCTGGCCATGGTCGCCGAAATCGAGGATTTCAGGCGTGTCGTCGAGGTCGTTGAAGTTCGACCAGGTCTGACCGGCAAGCACCGGGCCCAACTGGCCATAAGCGTGGCGCATACGCATCGGGTTCGAGGTGTTGCCGCCGCCGCCCACGGTATTGTTCGTGTTGGCCACCAAGCCGTAGAAGTCCATCTCGAGGAAGGTCCTCAGCTGGCCCCAATCGGTCGGTGTGCGGGTCTCGAAGTTGATGCGCGACTGACGGGCACCGAAGTGGAAGTTGCCGCCCTGGTGCGCGCCCGACGTCTTGTTGCCCGGGGCAAACGTAAAGTTAAACGTGTCGCCCAGGTTCGCGCTGAAGTCGTAAATGAAGTCCGCCTTCATGTAACCGTGGATCGACATCGAGGTGTCGGAGCCCGGCAGCTTGAACGAGCCGGGATAGTCGCCGCCGACGACCGCGTCGGCGGGAGCGACGGCTTGCGGGGTATCGACGGACGCCTTCTTCTGCATCTCGAGCTGGTCGAGACGCGACTGCAGCGAGTCGATCTGGGCCTGCAAGTCGTCCGCTTGACCCGCGAGCGCCGGACCCGCCATCATCGCGAAGGCAGCGCCGGAACCCATCAGGGCCGTCCGCAGAGACTTATTAAACATGGAACCTCCTCTCGAATTTATTAGGCTCGGTGCCTACGCACAGCTCGGCGCTTGGCGAGCCGAGTCATGTTGTTTTTGACCCGCTGAGCCTTTCCAGTCAACGCGTTTCACCCCTTCGTCCAAGAGATAGCGCACATCCGTGACTTATTTGTCACATTGCCTTCCTGGCCGCTTGAAGGGCGGCATTCCCTGGGGTTCCCGCTGTCGGGGATGCCGCCTGCGGGGCGAGGGTAAGCCGTTGCGCCCGGGGGCGGCAATGGCTTATGTCGGGGGCGGTGACGGGTGTGCAGCGGGGCCCGAGCGGCCGCAGGCGAGAATGGAGACGAGCGAGATTTCAGCAAGCTTCGCGGGCGCCTTGGCGCACCAGCAGGCCGGGCGCCTGGCCGAGGCCGAAGCGCTTTATCGGGCGGTCGTCGAGGCCGACCCGCGCCATGCCGGAGCCCTCCATCGGCTGGGGGCCCTAGCACTTGAGGGCGGCAACCCCGAGCTCGCCGCCGCCACCCTCGAGCGCGCCGTAGCCCTCGAGGGCGGCAATGCCGTCTTTCAGGCCACCCTCGGCCAAGCCTACCTGCGGCTCGGCAAGGCGGAGAGAGCGCTCGCGTGCTTCCAGGCGGCCTGCGCCGCCCAGCCCGATTTCGCCCCGGCCTTCTTTCTCGCCGGCCTGGCCTTGAGGGAGCTCGGCCGGCGCCGGGAGGCGCGCACCGCCTACGAGGCCGCGATCCGCCTCCATCCCCAATTCGTTCATGCTCTGTTCAATCTCGCGGCCCTTCTGCAGGAAGAGGGCGAAGCGGCCGCTGCCGTCGCGCGCTACCGCGAGGTGCTGGCGCTGGCCCCGGATTTCGCGGGGGCTCATCTCAACCTCGGGATCTGCCTTGCCGCGCAAGGGGACTTTGCCGCAGCCCTCGGCCCGCTCGAACGTGCTGTTGCCCTCGAGCCGGGCCTGGTCGAGGCCTATTCGGCTCTCGGCAATGCGCTCGTCAAGCTCGGTCAGCCCGAGCGGGCCCTCGCCGTCTACGGCCAGGGCCTCAAGTTGGCACCCAAGGCGGCCCTCCTCCATTACAACCAGGGCAAGGCCCTGCGCGACCTCGAGCGGCTGGAGGCGGCCCTCATGTCCTACCGCGAAGCGCTCGCGGCAGCACCCGGCCTGGTCGAGGCCATGATCAATGCCGGCAGCGTCTGCCAAGAACTCGGGCGCTACGCCGAGGCCGAGCAATATTGCCGCCAGGCGATCGCGGCCGAGCCGAATGCCGCCCTCGCCCATACCGGGCTCTGCCTGGCGCTGCACGCAAAGGGAGAGCTGGAAGCGGCGAGTGCGGCGGCGGAGCGGGCGATAGCTGTCGCACCCGACAAGCCCGACGGCCATAGCGCCCAAGGCATCTGCCTGCAGGATCGCGGCCGCCTCGCCGAAGCGGCCGCCGCCTTCCGCCGGGCCCTCGCGTGCGATCCCGAGTTCGCTCCCGCCCTCGTCCATCTCGCGAACCTGCGCGAGGTGGAGCCGAGTGCCGCGGAGCGCATCCACATGCGCACGGCACTGGCCTCGCGCCCTCTTGCCGCGCGCGAGCGGGTCAGCCTCCATTTCGCCCTCGGCCGCCTGGCCGACGAGGAGGGCGACTACGACGCCGCCTTCGCCGAGTACAGCACCGGCAACGCCATCCGTGCCGGCTGGGGGGGCTACGACCATGCGGCGACGGTGCGCCACGTCGAAGCCCTCATGCGCGTCTTCGACCGCGATCTCTTGGCCCGCGGCGAGGCCTTCGGCTCGACCTCCGAGCGGCCGATCTTCGTGCTCGGCATGCCGCGCTCGGGGACCACGCTGGTCGAGCAGATCCTGGCGAGCCATCCGAAGGTGCACGGCTCGGGCGAGCTGGCCGCGAGCGGGCTCCTCATCGAGGGCCTCGCCGCCCTGCCGGCGGCACGCGAGAAAGGGAAGGGCTATCCCGACGCAGTGCGGCTCCTCGATCCCGCCGCGGCCGAGACGCTGGCCGGGCGCTATCTCGCGGCGATCGGCCGCGATGCCGGCGACG
>DATJAC010000075.1:0-14542 GCA_035516655.1 Alphaproteobacteria bacterium
CTCGAGGTCAAATATCTCTGCATGGGGGGGATTTAGCCCCTCATAGCGGCTCCTGCCCAAGAAATAGGCAGGCCGGGCAGCTCGGAGGATCGATTGCCGCGGTGCGCCCGCGGGAAAGCGGGCCCGCACTCATGGCATGGCGGTTGCTACTTTCTGCGAGCCAGGGCGGACATGCGTTCCGCCTCGTGCCGAAGGGAGGTGGCGCATGACCAGAGCCGAGCTCACCGCGAAGATCATCGACGCCAAGCGCAAGAAAGGCCTCTCCTGGCAGGCGATCGCGCAGAAGATCGGCGGCAATTCGCCGCTCTTCGTGACCGCGGCCCTGCTCGGCCAGATGACGCTCGAGAAGGCGCAGGCCGCCAAGGCCGCCAAGCTTCTCGGGCTCACGGCCGGGGAGGCCGCCCTCCTCACCGAGGTCCCCTACCGCGGCTCGCTCCCTACGGCCATACCGACCGACCCGCTCATCTACCGCTTTTACGAGCTCATGCAGGTCTACGGCACCAGCCTGAAGGCGCTCATCGAGGAGGAGTTCGGCGACGGCATCATGAGTGCCATCGACTTCGACATGGCGATCCGCCGCAAGCCCGATCCCAAGGGCGACCGGGTGGAGATCGTCATGGCCGGCAAGTTCCTGCCGTATAAGCGCTATTAGGGCAGGTTCTGCTCTGCTGGAAGCATCCCCCTATTCGTCACCCTCGGGCTTGACCCGAGGGTCCATGGATTGCCGGGTCAAGCCCGGCAATGACGAAGGAGAGATGCGATTGCAGCTCGCCTAAGATTGCTTTAGGGAGCGGCGGCGATGACGGCGAGGAAGATCTCGCCGTAGCGCTCGAGCTTGCTGCGGCCGATACCGGGGATCGCGGCGAGGGCGGCAAGGTCGCGCGGGCGCCGCAGCACCATCTCGTGCAAGGTCGCATCGTGGAAGATGATGTAGGGCGGCACGCCCTGCTGCTGCGCCAGCGCCAAGCGTCGCGCGCGGAGCGCTTGCCAGAGCGTCTCCTCGACCGTGGAGAGGGCTTCGGCCGGAGTGCCGGCGGCACGCTTGCGCGGGATGCGCGCGCTCTGCTTGGGCTCCTCGCGGAAGGCGACGGCGGTCTCTCCGCGCAAGACCCCAGCAGCACTCTCGCCCAAGCGCAAGCCCCCGTGGCCCTCGATGTCGACGTCGAGATGGCCTTGCGCCACGAGCTGGCGGAAGACCGAGCGCCATTGGCGCTTGTCGAGCTCGCGTCCCACCCCGAAGGTCTTCAAGCGGTCGTGGCCGAAGCGGCGGATGCGCTCGTCGTCGGCGCCGAGGAGGAGATCGGTCAAATACTCCACGCCGAAGCGCTGGCCGGTGCGGGCGACGGCCGAGAGCGCCTTCTGGGCAGCTACGAGGCCGTCCCAGGCCGCGGCCGGCGCGAGACAAGTATCGCAATTGCCGCAAGCCCCATGGTCGCGCTCGCCGAAATAGCCCAGCAGCGTCTGGCGCCGACAGCGCGTCGTCTCGCAATAGCCGAGAAGGGCATCGAGCTTCTGGCGCTCGATGCGCTTCTGGGTCTCGTCGAGCTCCGAGCGCGCGAGCATGCCGCGCAGCGCGGTCACGTCGGCCATGCCGTAGAGCATCCAGGCATCGGCCGGCAATCCGTCGCGCCCGGCGCGGCCGGTCTCCTGATAATAGGCCTCGAGGCTCTTGGGCGCATCGACGTGGGCGACGAAGCGCACGTTGGGCTTGTCGATGCCCATGCCGAAGGCGACGGTGGCGACGATCACCACGGCTTCCTCCTTGAGGAAGCGGTCCTGATGGCGCGCGCGCAGCTCGGGCTCGAGGCCCGCGTGGTAGGGCAGGGCCGTCCTGCCTTTGCCCGCGAGCCAGGCCGCGAGCTCGTCCGTCCCCTTGCGGGTGCGGCAGTAGACGATGCCCGCGTCGCCCGCATGCCCCGTCTCGATGAAGGCGAGGAGCTGTGCCCGCGGCTCGCGCTTGTCGACCACGCGATAGCGGATGTTGGGCCGGTCGAAGCCCGAGGCGAAGACTCTGCTCTCGCCGAGGGCGAGGCGGAGGGCGATGTCGCGGCGGGTGACGCTGTCGGCGGTGGCGGTGAGCGCTATGCGGGGCACGGCGGGAAAGCGCTCGTGGAGCACCGAGAGGGCGAGGTATTCGGGACGGAAGTCGTGGCCCCATTGGGAGACGCAGTGGGCCTCGTCGATGGCGAAAAGGGCGATGCGCGCGCGGGCGAGAAGCTCGAGCGTGCGCGGCAGGGTCAGGCGCTCGGGTGCGATATAGACGAGGTCGAGGCGGCCCTCGGCCAGGGCCCGCTCGATGCCCGCTGCCTCGCCCGGCGGGAGCGAGGAATTGAGGGCGGCCGCGCGCACGCCCGCCTGGCGCAGCGCATCCACCTGGTCCTTCATCAGGGCGATGAGCGGAGAGACCACGACGCCGACGCCGGGGCGGATGAGGGCGGGGATCTGGTAGCAGAGCGACTTGCCGGCGCCGGTCGGCATCAGGACGAGCGCATCGCCGCCGGCGACGACATGCGCGATGATGGCTTCCTGCTCGCCGCGGAAGCTGTCGTAGCCGAAGACCGAGCGCAGGATCTCACGGGCGCGCCCGTTGCCCGCCGCAGCGCTCGCCGCAACATTCTCCGACGCCGTCGCCATGCGAGCTCCTCCGGGGGCAGCTGTGCGCGGATCCTATGGCTCGAGACAGCGCTTTACAATGGCGGCACTGGAAAAGCGGTCGCGCGCGACTTACCCTCTCCTCGCGGCGGCTGAAACCTTGGCCGCCAGGCTGAGCGAGGGAATGATGGCAAGCTACGACTACGACCTTTTCGTGATCGGCGGCGGCTCGGGCGGGGTGCGGGCGAGCCGAGTCGCCGCACGCTACGGCGCGCGCGTGGCCCTCGCGGAGGAGCGCTACCTGGGCGGCACCTGCGTCAATGTCGGCTGCATCCCCAAGAAGCTTCTCGTCTATGCCAGCCATTATAGCGAGCACTTCGAGGATGCAGCCGGCTTCGGCTGGAGCGTCGGCCGGCACGCGTTCGACTGGCCCACCCTCATCGCCCACAAGAATGCCGAGATAGCCCGGCTGAACGGCGTCTACCGCAAGCTCCTCGAGGAGTCGGGGGTCGAGATCTTCTCGGCCCATGCCAGCTTGCACGATGCCCACACGATCGAGATCGCGGGCCGCCAAGTGAGGGCCGAGCACGTCCTCATCGCCACCGGCGGCTGGCCCGCGCTGCCCGAGATTCCGGGCAGCGAGCATGCCATCAGCTCGAACGAGGCCTTCTTCCTCGAGAGCCTCCCCGCGCGCATCGCCATCGTGGGCGGGGGCTACATCGCCTGCGAGTTCGCCGGCATCTTCAGCGGGTTGGGCAGCCGGGTCGTCCAGCTCTATCGCGGTCCGCTCTTCCTGCGCGGCTTCGATCGCGACGTGCGCACGACCCTCGCGGAGGAGATGCGCAAGAAGGGCATCGAGCTCCGCTTCAATAGCGAGATCGCCGCCATCGAGAAGACGGCGGCCGGCTTGGCTGCGACGCTCACGACGGGCGAGCGGCTCGAGCTCGATGCCGTCATGTTCGCGACCGGCCGGCTGCCTCACAGCGCGGGCCTCGGGCTCGAACGCGCCGGCGTCACCGTCAACGCCAAGGGAGCGGTCGAGGTCGACGCCTATTCGCGGACTTCGGTCGCCAACATCTATGCGGTCGGCGACGTGACCGACCGCATCAACTTGACGCCGGTCGCGATCGCGGAAGGCCAGGCTTTCGCCGAGACCGTCTACAACGACAATCCGACCAAGCCCGACCACAGCAATGTGCCCTCGGCCGTCTTCAGCCAGCCCGAGCTCGCCTCCGTCGGGCTCACTGAGGAGGCGGCGCGCAAGACGCTGGGTGCCGTCGAGGTCTTCCGCACGAGCTTCCGGCCCTTGAAGCACACGCTCTCGGGCCGCGGTGAGCGCACCATGATGAAGCTCGTGGTCGAGCGCGCGAGCGGGAAGGTCGTGGGCGCCCACATGGTGGGGGAGGGGGCGGCCGAGATCATCCAGGGCTTGGCCGTCGCCCTCAAGGCCGGGGCGACAAAGCGCGACTTCGATCGCACGATCGGCATCCACCCGACCTCGGCCGAGGAGTTCGTCACCATGCGCACGCCGCTGCCCGAGCCCGAGCAGCAGGCGGCGGAGTAGGAGATTTCACCACGGAGACACGGAGGACGCCGTTTCGTCATTGCGAGCCGAAGGCGAAGCCGACGAAGCAATGACGAAAGGGTACCCACCCCCGCTGCGGTGGCGATTTCCTCATATTCTTCCTGGAAAAACCGGCCGCTCCGTCGTATAGAATGGCGCTCCCGGCACGCAAGTGAAGGACGCGAGCATGGCCGCACCATGGACGCCCGATAGTTGGCGCACGAAGCCCGCCCGGCAGGTGCCGGTCTATCCCGATCCGGCAGCGCTCGAGCGCGCCGAAGCGCAGCTTGCCAAATACCCCCCGCTCGTCTTCGCGGGCGAGGCGCGCAACCTCAAGGCCGCGCTCGCGCGCGTGGCCGAGGGCAAGGCTTTTCTGCTCCAGGGCGGGGATTGCGCCGAGAGCTTCGCCGAATTCTCGGCCAACAACATCCGCGACAGCTTCAAGGTGTTCCTGCAGATGGCGGTCGTGCTGACCTTCGGTGCCGCCCTCCCCGTGGTCAAGGTCGGGCGCATGGCGGGACAGTTCGCCAAGCCGCGCTCGGACGCGAGCGAGCGCCGGGGTGCTGTCGAGCTCCTGAGCTATCACGGCGACATCATCAACGGCATCGAGTTCGATGCTGCCGCGCGCGCGCCCGATCCGGCGCGCATGGTCCAGGCCTACAACCAGTCGGCCGCGACGCTCAACCTCCTGCGCGCGTTCGCCCTCGGCGGCTTCGCCGATCTCCACCGGGTGCACGGCTGGAACCAGGACTTCGTGATGAAGAGCAGTGCTGGGGCGCGCTATCAGGACGTTGCCAATCGCATCGCCGAGGCGCTCGCCTTCATGGAGGCCTGCGGGCTTACCTCCGACAGCTCGCCCTCGGTGCGCGAGGTCGCCTTCTACACCTCGCACGATGCGCTCCTCCTGCCCTACGAGCGCGCCCTCACCCGTCAGGACAGCCTGACCGGCGATTGGTACGACTGCTCGGCGCATTTCGTCTGGATCGGCGAGCGCACGCGCCAGGCCGACGGTGCCCACGTCGAGTTCCTGCGCGGGGTCAAGAACCCCCTCGGCCTCAAATGCGGGCCGGCGATGCAGGCGGACGAGCTCCTGCGCCTCATCGACCTCCTCAATCCGGCGAACGAGCCGGGCCGGCTCACCCTCATCTCGCGCATGGGTGCCGACCTCGTCGAGAAGAAGCTGCCGCCCTTGATCCGTGCGGTGGTGCGCGAGGGCCGCAAGGTCGTGTGGGCATGCGATCCCATGCACGGCAACACCTTCAAGTCGGCGAGCGGGTACAAGACGCGCGCCTTCGACCGCATCTTGAGCGAGGTGCGCCGCTTCTTCGGCGTGCACCAGGGCGAGGGCACCTTCGCCGGCGGCGTCCATTTCGAGATGACCGGCCAGGAGGTGACCGAGTGCATCGGCGGCACCCAGGCGATCGTGGAGAGCCAGCTCGCGGACCGCTACCACACCCACTGCGATCCGCGCCTCAACGCCACGCAGGCGCTCGAGCTTGCCTTCCTCATCGCCGAGGAGCTCAAGACGCTCCGCGTCGGCAATGCGGCGAAAGTCGCCGCGGCGTCGTAGCTCGGCATGAAAGGCGTCGTCTTCGACGGCGAGCGCAAGCTCGAGCTCATGAGCTTCCCCGATCCGATACCGGGTCCGGGCGAAGTGGTGCTGGAGATCAAGGCCTCCGGCATGTGCGGCTCCGATCTCAAGTTCTACCGTGCCTCCAAGAGCGGAGGGACCGCCTCCCTCGGCTTGGGTGCGCTCAAGGGGCCGGTCATCGCCGGGCACGAGCCCTGCGGCGTCGTGGCCGCGGTCGGGCCGGGCGTTGCCGAGCGCCGGGCGCGTCCCGGCAGCCGCGTGATGGTGCATCATTATGCGGGCTGCGGCGTGTGCGAGCACTGCGCCACCGGCTGGGCGCAGCTCTGCCGCGAGGGCCCCGTCGTCTACGGCGTCACCGGCCACGGCGCCCACGCGCCCTACATGAAAGTGCCGGCCTCGACCCTCGTCCCCTTGCCCGACAGCTTGAGCTTCGCGACCGGGGCCGCGATCTCCTGCGGCACGGGGACGGCCTTTGGCGCACTCGTCCGCCTCAAGCTCTCGGGCCGCGATCGCATCGCCATCTTCGGCCAGGGTCCGGTCGGCCTCTCGGCCACCCAGCTCGCGGCCGCGATGGGCGCGCGCGTGATCGCCCTCGACGTGAGCCCGGAGCGCCTCGCGCGCGCCAAGGACTTCGGCGCCGAGGCGACCGTCGATCCCGGCAGCAACGATCCCGTCGCCGCGATCAAGGACTGGACGCAGGGGCTCGGTGCCGATCTCGCCCTCGACACCTCGGGGGCACCCGCGGCACGCCTTGCCGCGGTGCAATGCGCGCGCACCTGGGGAACGGTCTGCTTCGTCGGCGAGGGCGACACGGTGACGCTCGACGTGAGCCGCGATCTCCTGCGCCGCCAGCTCACCGTCATCGGCTCCTGGACCTTCTCGACCGTCGGCCAGGCGGATTGCGCGCGCTTCGTCGCCGAGCGCGGCATCGCCGTCGACCGCCTCTTCACCCACCGCTGGCGCCTCGAGGAGGCGGAGGAGGCCTATCGCCTCTTCGATGCGCAGAGTGCGGGCAAGGGCGTCTTCCTGATGTGAGGCGGGCCCGGGTGCGGCAGTTCCCTGCCGCCCCTATCAAAAGCCCTCCGGCCGCGCTAGGCTCCCCACCCCTTGAACCTTCTCAGGCGGTGGGGCCATGCACCCGGACGTCCATGAGATCGAGCAGCTGACCGACGCCTACTTCAACCGCACCAAGACGGTGGTGGGCCGCTTCGGCGATACGCGCGCGACCTATGCCGTCTTCCTCCGCCGCCCGGTGGTGAGCGCACCCCGGCTTGCCATCGAGTGGCTCCAGGCGGTGGCCGAGCGGCGCCAGACGAAGTTCGAGATCGAGCTCAACTACGCGGAGGGCAAATGGGTGGGGGCGGGCGAGCCGCTCCTCTACCTCTCGGGCTCGCTCTATCACCTCGTCGATCTCGAGACGATCTATCTGCAGAAGATCGGTCCCGCCTGTGTGGCCGCCTATAACGCCTTCACCATGTGCTCGGACCTGCCGGGAGCCGCCTTCCTCGCCATGGACGCGCGCCACTGTGCGGGCAGCGAGATGGCGGAGATGATGGCCTACGCCGCCTCGGTCGGCTCGGCGCGCGCGCGGCGCAAGGTGGGGGCCAAGGGCTTCATCGGCAACGCGACGGACGCGACCGCGCACTACTTCGGCCAGCCGAAGGGGCTCGGCACCATGCCCCACGCGCTCATCGGCTACGCGGGCTCGACCGTGGCCGCCGCCGAGATGTTCCACGCCGCACACCCCGAGGCGATGCTCACGGTCCTTGTCGATTACTTCGGCAAGGAGGTCACGGACGCGCTCGCCGTCTGCCGGCGCTTCCCCGAGCTCGCGGCCAAGGGCGAGCTCGCCATGCGGCTCGACACCGGCGGGGGCCGCTTCATCGAGGAGCTCGACCCGCAGCAGTCTTACGCCGTGCTCGAGCGCAACGCGCCCGATGCGATCCGCGGCTTCCGCACCGACGTGGAGCTGCGCTACCTGATCGGCACCGGCGTCTCCGCCGCGGCGATCTGGCATTTGCGCGAGCGCCTGAACGAGGCCGGCTTCGAGAAGGTGAAGATCGTCGCCTCCTCGGGTTTCGGTCCGGCCAAGTGCAAGGTGATGGCGGCGGCCTCGGCTCCGATCGACGTGATCGGCACCGGCTCGTACCTGCCCGAGAACTGGCACGAGACCTACGCGACGGCGGACATCGTCGCCTACGACGGTACCCAGCGCGTCAAGGTCGGCCGGGAGTGGCTGCTGCACAAGTAGCCAGCACTCAGCTTCTCCGCGCCACCGCGTCGATCTCGATGCGCGCACCGCGCGCCAACGCGGTGACGCCGATGCAGGTGCGCGCCGGCAGCCGGTCGGGCGCGAAATAGCCGCGATAGACCGCGTTCATGCGCTCGTAATCCGCCTCGAAATGGGTGAGGAAGACGCGCGCCGAGACGAGGTTTGCGAGATCGAGGCCGAGGCCCTTCAAGACCAGGCGCAGGTTCTCCATGGTGCGCCGGGTCTGGCCCTCGATGTCGGGCGGGAGCGGGGCCTTGTCGTTGGGCGGGTCGTTCGGCACCTGGCCGGTCAGGAGGATCCAATCGCCGACCTCGACGGCGTGGCTGTAGGGGGCGACCGGCTGGGCGGCACCTGGGATCATGTGGAAGACGGGCGATGGCGGCATGGCGCTCCTCCTCTGAATGACGCCGCGAGCCTAGCCGAGCCGCGCGCAAAGATCACGCCTCCCGGCCCGGCCGGCAAGCCGACAGCGGCCGCTCGCGGTCAGGCGCGCACGTCGATTCTGAAATGCAGCTTCCGCTTATCCGGCTGTTCTTCGCTGGGCCGCGCGCCGATGAAAATGCCCCCATTGGCTTCGATGACCTTGCGGGAGCCCACATTATCCTCATCGCATGTCACGGACAGATACCGCAGTCCCGTCCCTGGGACCCGTAGCAACAACTGGCGCAGTGCCTCCTTTGCGTACCCTCGGCCTCGCTTCCACGGCACGATCGCATAGCCGATATGGCCCGAAACATGGGGCGGCAGTTGTTGGCTTCCGCGCACGTAGCGCAGGTTGATCGTGCCGCAGAAAGTGCCGTCCCAAACCCAGAACACCATTCCCGGCAACCAGGGAACTTCACTTCCGTCCGGCGAACGTCGCATGCCGCCCTCCGCGTGTGCGATGTCCCGCAACGCCGCCACGGGATCGCTCCTGATCGCGGCTAATTGCTCCGCGGCGACGTTCCGCGTCGTGTTGGGCGACCAGCCGCTCTCCAGAGCGGCGACGTAGCCGGGAAGGAGCGTCAGGCTGGGCTCCAGGAGCTCGATCGCGGCCGCAGCAGATGAGCCGGCAGCAGCGCCGCCTCGCAGCGCGCCAGGATTTTTGTCCGCCGGGGTTCCGGTCACGGGTTGCTCCGCCTGCCTCGCCAGCATGGCTGGCATGGATCGGGCTTTCAACGTCCGTTTTCCGTTCAGGGCCGAAAGTCAATGCGCCGCCGCGCCTCTTCCGCGCCTTGCCGGCCTTGGCCCCAGCCCTTAGCATCGCGGCCGGCAAACGCGGGCGGGGAATTGGCGTGGCGCAAGCTCGAGCCGTGGTGCGGCGGGCAGTCCTCGTGGGCGTGCGCGAGGCGTTCGGCTTGCCGGCGCTGACCTTGACGGCGAGCTATCTCGCTTTCGGCTCGCTCATCCGCGCGAGCGGGCTCGGCCTTCTGCCCGGGCTCGCCACCACCTTCGGCATGTGGGCGCTGCCGGGCCAGGTAGCGCTGGTCGAGCTCTACGGCCTCGGTGCCTCGCTCGGCGTCATCGCGGCCACGGTCGCGCTCACCAACGCGCGCTTCCTCCCCATGACGGTCGTGCTGATGCCGCATCTGCGGGCACCTGGCCGGCCGCGTTGGCTTTATTATGCGGCGGCCCAGCTCATCGCGGTCACGAGCTGGGTGCTCGCCATGCAGCGCACGCCCGCGCTCGCCGAGGAGGAGCGGCTGCCCTATTTCCTCGGCTTGAGCCTCGTGCTGTGGGGCGGGTGCTTCGTCGGTACGGCCGCGGGCTACGTGCTCGCGGGTGGGCTACCCCATGCGCTCTCGCTCGGCCTCGTCTTCCTCAATCCGCTCTACTTCATGCTGATCTTCGCGCTCGATTTGCGCGAGCGCTCCCGCCTCCTGGCCCTCATGGCCGGGGCCGTCGTCGGCCCGCTCCTTCACCTGCTGTCTCCGGACTGGGGCCTGCTCGCCACCGGCTTCGTCGCGGGCAGCTTCGCCTTCGGCGTCGACCGCGTCATGGCACGGCGCCAAGCGTCGAGAGCGACGGCGGGCCGCCATGGCTGAGCGCTCGATCTGGCTCGTCATCCTCGCGGGAGCTGCCGCCACCTATCTCTGGCGCGGCCTCGGCGTGGCGCTTGCCGGGCGCATCGACCCCGGCGACGCCGTCTTTCGCTGGACCGGCTGCGTCGCCTATGCACTTCTCGCCGGGCTCATCGCGCGCATGATCGTCCTGCCCTTGGGCGAGCTGCAGGAGACCGCCCTCTGGGTGCGCCTCGCCGCTGCCGCCCTGGCCCTCGCCGCCTTCTACGCCACGCGCAAGAACATCCTCATCGCCGCGGCCACGGGCGTGGGTGCGGTCGCACTTTTCGCCTGGCTGGGTGGGGTGTGAGGGTCTTCCGCGTCCGCCGCCGCCATTGACAGCCCCCGGACCCGGTCCTAGTTTTCTGTTGCAGCGCAATAGCTTCGCTTTCACCTTGGCGGCTGCGGCGCGGGCCGCAGGGGGACCATGACCGACAGCCTCTCGATCGCCTTGGCGCAGCTCAACCCCACGGTCGGCGACGTCGCGGGCAACATCGCAGCCCTGCGCCGCGCCCGTGCGGCGGCGGCGCAAGCGGGGGCCGAGCTCCTGGTCGGCACGGAGCTCGTCGTCGCCGGCTATCCGCCCGAGGATCTGGTGCTGAAGCCCGCCTTCCAGGACGCGGTCGAGGTGGCGGTCAAGGCCTTCGCCGCGGAGACGGCGGATGGCGGGCCGGCGGTGATCCTGGGGGCCCCGTGGCGCGGGGGCGACAAGCTCTACAACGCCGCCCTGCTCCTCGAGTCCGGGGCCATTTCCTTCATCCGCTTCAAGCACGAGCTCCCCAACTACGGTGTGTTCGACGAGAAGCGGGTCTTCGCGGCGGGTCCGGCGCCGGGTCCGGTCGTCTTCAAGGGGGTACGGCTCGGCCTCCAGGTCTGCGAGGACATGTGGTATCCCGACGTGAGCGAGACGCTCGGCGAATCGGGAGCGGAGATCCTCGTCGTCATCAACGGCTCGCCCTTCGAGAGCGACAAGTCCGACGAGCGCCTCAACCTCGCGGTGGCGCGCGTGAGCGAGACGGGGCTGCCGCTCATCTACACGAACCAGATTTGCGGGCAGGACGAGCTGGTCTTCGACGGCGCCTCCTTCGTCCTCAATGCCGACCATGCGCTCGCGGCCCAGCTTCCGGCCTGGAGCGAGGCAGTCGAGACCACGCGCTGGCGGCGCACGGCCTTGGGCTGGCATTGCGAGAAGGGCAAGATCGCGGCCGTGCGCAACGGGCTCGAGGCGACCTATCAGGCGATGCTGCTGGGCGTGCGCGACTACGTCACCAAGAACGGCTTTCCCGGCGTGCTGATCGGGCTCTCGGGGGGCATCGATTCGGCCCTGACCGCGGTCGTGGCGGCGGACGCGCTGGGCCCGGACAAGCTCCATTGCGTACGCCTGCCCTCGCGCTTCACCTCCGAGGAGAGCATGGAGGACGCGGCCGAGCTCGCACGGCTCATCGGCTGCCGGCTCTCGACCGTCTCGATCGCCCCCGCGGTCGAGGCCTTCGACGCCATGTTGACGCCCGCCCTCGGCGCCCATCCCCAGAACGTGACGGCCGAGAACATCCAGCCGCGCGCGCGCGCGATGACGCTCATGGCGCTCAGCAACGCGAGCGGCGACATGGTCCTCACCACCGGCAACAAGTCCGAGATGTCGGTCGGCTACGCCACCCTCTACGGCGACATGTGCGGCGGCTACAACGCGCTCAAGGACATCTACAAGACGACCGTCTACGGGCTCTCGCGCTGGCGCAACCAGGCGCACCCCAAGGGAGCCCTCGGTCCCGCCGGCCGCGTCATCCCCGAGCGCATCCTCACCAAGGCGCCGACGGCAGAGCTCAAGCCCAATCAGACCGACCAGGACACGCTGCCGCCCTACGACATCCTCGACGGCATCCTCGAGTGCCTGATCGAGCACGAGATGCGGCCGGAGGAGATCGTCGCCAAGGGCTTCGATGCCGCCATGGTGACGAGAGTCTGGTCCATGCTGGACAAGGCGGAGTACAAGCGCCGCCAGGCCGCTCCCGGCGTCAAGATCACGCGCCGCGCCTTCGGCCGCGACCGGCGCTACCCGATCACCAATCGCTTCAAGGGCTGATCGGCGCAATGACGGTCGCCCTGCGCGTGGCCCCGAGCCCGACCGGCCGCCTCCATGTCGGCAACATCCGGACGGCTCTCATCAACTGGCTCTATGCCCGCCGTCACGGCGGCACCTTCCTCCTGCGCATCGACGACACCGACGAGGAGCGCTCGACGCGCGCCTACGAGGAGGCGATCAAGGAGGATCTTGCCTGGCTCGGCCTCGACTGGGACCGTTTCTCGCGCCAGTCGGACCGGCTCGCGCGCTATGCCGAGGCGGCCCAGCGACTCACCGCCGCGGGCCGGCTTTACCCCTGCTACGAGACCGCGGAGGAGCTCGAGCTCAAGCGCAAGACCCTGCTCGCGCGCCGCCTGCCGCCCGTCTACGATCGTGCCGCGCTCAAGCTCACGGCGGAGGAGAAGCGCCGGCACGAGGGCGCCGGGCGGCTGCCGCACTACCGTTTCCTCCTCTCCGACCGGCCCGTCGAATGGGACGATCTCGTGCGCGGCCCGGTGCGCTTCGAGCCCGGCCATCTCTCCGATCCCGTGCTCCTGCGCGCCGACGGCCGCCCGCTCTACATGTTCGCCTCCGTCGTCGACGATCTCGAACTCGGCATCAGCCATGTCATCCGCGGCGAGGACCACGTCGCCAATACCGCGGCCCAGATCGAGATCCTCGCCGCCCTTGGCGGCAAGCCCGAGGAGCTCGCCTTCGCCCATTTGCCGCTCTTGGCCGACGCGAGCGGAGCCGGCTTCTCCAAGCGCCTTGGCAGCCTCTCGGTCGGCGATCTGCGCGCGAGCGGGGTCGAGCCCATGGCGCTCAATAGCCTGCTTGCCAAGCTCGGCACCTCGGACGCGATTGAGCCGCGGCAGGCGCTCGCCGAGCTCGTCGCCGAATTCGAGCTCGCTCATTTCGGCCGGTCGACCCCCAAGTTCGATCTCGACGAGCTCATGCGGCTCAATGCGCGCCTCCTCCACGCGATGTCCTTCGAGGCGGTCAGGGAGCGGCTCGAGCGTCTCGGCCTGCGCGGGGTCGACCGCGATTTCTGGGAGGTCGTGCGCGGCAACCTCGCCCGGCTCGACGACGCCGCGATCTGGTGGCGAGTGGTGCATGGCGAGTTGGCACCCCTCATCGAGGACTCGGGCTTCGCGCGGCAGGCGGCGGCCCTGCTGCCGCCCGAACCTTGGGACCGGGCCACCTGGGCGGCTTGGACCGAGCACCTCAAGGTCGTGACGCAGCGGAGCGGGAAGGCGCTCTTCCATCCCTTGCGCCTCGCCTTGACCGCACGTGAGCGCGGCCCCGAGCTCGCGGGCCTCCTGCCGCTCATCGGCCGCGCGCGCGCGCTCGCACGCCTGAATGGTGAAGCCGCATGACACCTGGCAATCCCTCACCCTCCCACGGCCTGTCGGCCGCGGGTCCCTCCGTCTCCCGTCTACGGGAGAGGGGCTATTATTTCCCTCGCCCGCTTGGGGGAGAGGGAAGGGGCCCATGGCGAAGCGATGGGAAGGGTGAGGGATTGCCGGGTCGTAGGTGGCTACGGGGGGCGCTGGCGCTTCTCGTGCTCGGCGTCGCACTCCTCGCGACCGCCGGCCACGCCGCCGATCCGTGGAAGGAGGTGCGCTCCAAGGAGGGCGCCTTCACGGCCCGCTTTCCCGCCGATCCCAAGATCAACATCGAGCCGCCCGACCCGAGCGGAGGGGTCACGAACGTGTTCCTTGCCTCGCTCGGCAAGATGGCCTTCGAGGTGAGCTACACCGACTATGGCGCCCGCGCCTTCGCCGGGCGGAGCCTCGATGCGATCTACAATCTCGCGCGCGACGATCTCGTGAAGGGCCAGCCGGTCAAGCTGCTCGCCGACCGCAAGATCATGCTGGACGGCCTGCCGGGCCGCGAAGTCATCTTCGCGGCGGAGGACGGCTACACCCAGCTGTATCGCTTCTTCGTCATGCAGGCCCGGATTTATGCGGTGATCGCGGGCGGGCCGGCCGGGATGGAGAAGAGCCCCGAGGCCAAGCGCTTCCTCGACTCCTTCAAGCTCATCGTCAAGAAGTAGCGGGCACTATCGACCGCGCCGCCGACATTTGTTAGGAATGCGCGAAAGTCGGGACGGACGAGGGGACTCCGTGGCGCTGGCGCTTCACAATACGTTTACCCGCAGGAAGGAGCGCTTCGCCCCGCTCGAGCGCGAGCGCGTGCGCATGTACGTGTGCGGCCCCACGGTCTACGACTTCGCCCACGTCGGCAACGCGCGGCCGGTCGTCGTCTTCGATGTGCTCTACCGCCTCCTCAAGCGGCGCTACCGTGAGGTGATCTACGTCCGCAACATCACCGACGTGGACGACAAGATCATCAACGCGGCGCGCGAGCGGGGCGAGGCGATCGCGGCGCTCACCGCGCGCACGGCGGAGGCCTACCATGC
>DATJAC010000076.1:0-2802 GCA_035516655.1 Alphaproteobacteria bacterium
CCGCGTCTTGCCCCCGCCCGAGGGCTTCATCTCGACGAGCTCGCCCTTGCGCGCCGCGAGCCCGTCGATGACCACTCCGGTGAAGGCCTCGTCCACGTCGATCACCGCCTCCTCGATCGGCTCGAGGCGCTCTCCGCTCGCGGGATCGCTCTTGAAGAGCACGCGCGGCCGGCTGATCGAGAGCTCGAAGCCCTCGCGCCGCATGGTCTCGATCAGCACGCCGAGCTGCAGCTCGCCGCGCCCGGCGACCTCGAAGGCGTCGCGCTCCTCGGATTCGCCGATCTTGATCGCGACGTTGCCCTCGGCCTCGCGCTTCAGGCGCGTGCCGATCTCGCGCGAGGTGAGGCGCCAGCCGTCCCGTCCGGCGAGCGGGGAATCGTTGACCGAGAAGGTCATGGCGATGGTCGGCGGATCGATCGGCTGGGCCTTGAGCGGCTCGCTCACCTCGAGCGCGCAGAGGGTGTCGGCGACGGTCGTGCGCTCGAGCCCGGCGATCGCGATGATGTCGCCGGCCTCGGCATAGTCGATCGGCACGCGCTCGAGGCCGCGGAAGGCGAGGAGCTTGGTGAGCCGGCCCTCCTCGATCGTGCTGCCGTCGCGCGCGAGCGACTTGACCGGCATGTTGAGCTTGGCACTGCCCGCATAGATGCGGCCGGTGAGCACGCGGCCCAAGTAGGAGTCGTACTCGAGCGTGCTCGCCAGCATGGCGAAGGGGCCCTCGTGATCGGCCTTGGGCGGGGGGATGTGGGCGATGATGAGCTCGAAGAGCGGGGCGAGCCCCGCGCGCGGGGCCTCGAGGCTGGGGGCGGCCCAGCCGTCGCGGCCGGAGGCGAAGAGGACCGGGAAGTCGAGCTGCGCCTCGCTCGCCTCGAGGGCGGCGAAGAGGTCGAAGATCTCCTCGTGCACCTCGTGCGGCCGGGCGTCGGGCCGGTCGCATTTGTTGATCAGCACGATCGGGCGCAAGCCGAGGCGGAGGGCTTTCATGAGCACGAACTTGGTCTGCGGCAGCGGGCCCTCGGCCGCGTCCACCAGCACGACCGCACCATCGACCATGTCGAGGATGCGCTCGACCTCGCCGCCGAAATCCGCGTGCCCCGGCGTGTCGACGATGTTGAGGCGCACGCCGCGCCAGGCGACGGAGGTGCATTTGGCGAGGATGGTGATGCCGCGCTCGCGCTCGAGGTCGTTCGAATCGAGCGCCCGCTCCGCCATCGTCTGATTGGCGCGCACGGCACCGCTCTCCCTGAGCAGCACGTCGATGAGCGTGGTCTTGCCGTGGTCGACGTGCGCGATGATCGCGAGGTTGCGGATATCCATGGAGCGAGGCTTGCTTTCAAGCTGGGGAAGACGCGCGTCGGTAAAATAGGGCGCGGGCGGCGTCCTCGCAACCCGCGCGCGGGCGATTTGCAGGGGAATTTACCACGGAGACACGGAGGGCACGGAGAGGCGATCTGGATCGCTTCGCCTTCGGCTCGCGATGACGGATTGAGTTCGTCATTGCGAGGAGGCGAAGCCGACGAATCCATCCAGGAGAAGCTTCTTCTCCGTGTCCTCCGTGTCTCCGTGGTGATACCTCCGCTACGCCAGGCCCGCGGCGCGGGCGAGGGCGGCGAGCGGGGTCTCTGGCCGGGCGCCGAGGTGGCCGATCACCTCGGCGGCACACAAGCTCGCGAGCCGGCCGCTCGCGGCGAGGCCGTGACCGTGGGTACGGCCGTAGAGAAAGCCCGCGGCATAGAGATCGCCGGCCCCGGTGGTGTCCACCACCTGGGCGACGGGGGCGGGGTCGATCACGTGCACCTCGTCGCCGGCGACGATGACCGAGCCCTTGTCGCTCCGCGTGAGGCAGGCGATCTCGCATTGGCCGCGCACGGCCTGGAGAGCCGCGTCGAAGTCGGCACTCTCATAGAGTGCCGTGATTTCGTGCTCGTTGGCGAAAAGGATGTCGATCTCGCCCGCCACCAGCTCGCGGAAGGCGCTGCGGTGACGGGTGACGCAGAAGGGATCCGAGAGGGAGAGGGCGACCTTGCGCCCGCGTCGGTGGGCGATGTCGCACGCCTTGCGGAATGCCTCCTTGGCGCGCGGCGGATCGTAGAGATAGCCCTCGAGATAGGTGACCTGGGCCGCGGCAACGACCGCCTCGTCGATGTCCTCCGGGCCGAGGGCCACCGAGGCGCCGAGGTAGGTCTGCAAGGTGCGCTGGGCATCGGGGGTCACGAAGACGAGGCAGCGCGCGGTCGACGGCCCGGACGCGGCGGGCGGGGTCGTGAAATGCACGCCCAGGCTCACGATGTCGTGTCGGAAGACACGGCCGAGCTGGTCGCTCTTGACCTTGCCGATGAAGGCAGCCTTCCCGCCGAGCGAGGCCAGGCCGGCGATCGTATTGGCGGCCGAGCCGCCCGAGCATTCGATGCCCGGTCCCATGTGGCGGTAGAGTGCTTCCGCGGCACTCGCTTCGATGAGGGTCATCGACCCTTTCGCGAGCCCGAGGTCTTCGAGTGCTGCGTCCTCCGTGCGCGCCAGAACGTCGACGATCGCGTTGCCGATTCCCACCACGTCGAAACGTGCGTTGCCGGATGAGCTGCGGACCATCGTGCTGTTCTCTTGCTTGCTGTCCCGCGCGAGGATCTTGCGCGGGCCGAGGCCGCACGGCCGTCGGCGGCGCGCAGTATAGCGACGGCGAGCGCGCGAGCAACAGATTAGCCGCCCGCGGACCGCCGCTTGCTTCCCCGAGCGGCGTTGCGCCGGAGCGGGTTTCGTTCATATGGAAGCGCTCCTCTTCTTCCCGTCATTGCCGGGCTTGAC
>DATJAC010000077.1:0-6744 GCA_035516655.1 Alphaproteobacteria bacterium
CTGACCGATGCAGAGGTGGATGCAAAGGGCCGCCGGCGGCACCATCCAGCGGCTGAAGCCGGGCCCGGCAATGCTGTGCTTGCGGTCGAGAAACCCGAACAGGCTCATCGCGCGGTCCTCCCCACGTCAGAATTCGCAGCGGATACAGTGCGGACCGCCATTTATTGAATCAATAAAAATGTTGCTAGAGCGGTATAAAATTCATTTTTGCAATAGCGAAATGCTATATCTTCGCCAAACCTTCGTAGAAAGAGTATTGATTTTCTGCAATAGCGAAGGGCTATATTCTTGCGGGGTCAATCTTTCCGGAATATATTTACCGAGTGGTTTTGCATCGGCCGCGCTGCCGATGGAGGTCGGGACCGGCCGCAGCGGGATCGCCGGCGGGCGTCGCCGCTACGTCATATACAGCAGAATATAGCGATAAGAGCGCCCTTCCCCCACGTTCATCTTTTCCGCGGCACCGGTTAAGATGGCGCAGGCCGGCGGCGGCCGCGGCCTAATATGCCGCGCGGGCGAGGCCGCCAAGGAGAGGTGCCATGAACCTGGAAACGAGCCTCGCCACCCGTTTTGCCGCCGACTACCGGAGTGCCCGCGCCAAGTTCCTCGCCGCCGCGGCCTTGGCAGGCGGAGCGCTCAAGAGCTACGCCAATCCGCTCAAGGGGCCCGAGGGCGAGGAGCTCGCCACCGATACGGCCTGGTTCGGCCCGGCCGAGGCGACGAAGGTCCTCGTCACCGTCTCCGCCACCCACGGGGTCGAGGGCTTCTGCGGGTCGGGCGCTCAGATCGACTGGCTCCTGGGGCCGGCAACCGCAGCGCTCCCGCCGGCGACAGCCCTCCTCTTCGTGCACGCGATCAATCCCCACGGCTTCGCCTGGCTCAGGCGCGTGACCGAGGAGGGCTGCGACCTCAACCGCAATTTCGTCGACTTCGCCAAGCCCTTGCCCGAGAACGCGGGCTACGACGAGCTCGCCGACGCCTTGGTGCCGCCCGCCCTCGCCGGCCCGGTCTTCGAGGCGGCGATGAAGCGCCTCGAGGACTATCGTGCGCGCCACGGCGAACGCGAGTTCAGCATCGCGCGCAGCGGGGGCCAGTACCGCCATCCAGGCGGCACCTTCTACGGCGGCACGGCACCCACTTGGGCGCGCCGCACGCTCGCGGCCGTCATCGCCGACCATCGCCTCGCCGCGCGCGCGCTCGTCGCCGTCGTCGACTACCATACCGGCCTCGGCCCCTTCGGCTACGGCGAGCCGATCTCGGGCGACGAGCCCGGCTCGCCCGCCCACCGGCGCAGCAAGGCGTGGTTCGGCCCCTCGCTCACCGAGCCCACCCTCGGCACCTCCTCCTCGGTGCCGAAGCAGGGCATGGCCGAGCTCGAGTGGCACCGCACGCTCGGCGAGCGCGTGAGCTACGTCGCCCTCGAGTACGGCACCTATCCCTCCAACACTTCGGGCCAGAAGGCGCTGCGCGAGGACCACTGGCTCCACAACTACAGCAACGTGGATTGGCCCGCCCCCGAGACGCGCCGCATCAAGGCGCAGATCCGGCGGCACTTCTACCCCGAGCTGCCCGATTGGCAGGAGATGGTGCTCTTCCGCAGCCGGCAGATCCTGCGTCAGGCGCTCGCCGGCCTCGCCCAGGGCTGAGGGCCGGCCATGGTCGCCCCCGCAACTCGCCGCGCGGCGGCGCCGTGACGGAGCCCATGCCGAAAGTGGCGCTGGTGACGGGTGCGGCGCGGCGCATCGGGCGTGCCCTCGCCCTCGATCTGGCACGCCAAGGCTTCGCGGTGGCCGTCCATCACCGTGCGCGGGCGAAGGCGGCGGCGGCCGAGGTGATTGCCGAGATCGCGACCGCGGGCGGGCGGGCCGCAGCCTTCGCCGCCGACCTCGCGCGCGAGGACGAGACCGCGACCCTGGTGCCGCGGGTCGAGGAGGCCCTCGGCCCCCTCGGCCTGCTCGTCAACAACGCGGCCCGCTTCGAGCGCGACGAGGTGCAGGATGCCACGCGAGAGTCCTGGGACCTCCACATGGAGGCGAATTTGCGGGCCCCCTTCGTGCTGGCCCAGGCCTTCGCGCGCCGCCTCCCCGAGGCGGCCGAGGGCGTCATCGTCAACCTGCTCGACCAGCGCGTGGCGCGGCTCACCCCGCACTATGTTTCCTACACGGTGAGCAAGACCGGACTCATGACCCTCACCCACACCCTCGCGCTGGCGCTCGCACCGCGCATCCGGGTGAACGCGATCGGACCGGGCCCCGTGCTCGCGGGCCCGCGCCAGAGCGAGGCCCAGTTCGCGCGGCAGTGGCGCGCGACCCTGCTCGGCCGCGGGACGACGCTCGCCGAGATTTGCGGGGCCCTCCGTTTCATCCTCGCGGCAAAATCGATGACCGGGCAGATGATCGCCCTCGACGGCGGCCACCGGCTCGGCAGCCCCCCGCTCCGCTAGCGGCACGAGAGGCTGGACGCGCCCGCGGCCCCGGCGCTAGGGTGGCTTTCGTCGCGCGCGCGAGGGTGCTCCCAGAGTGCGGGCATCGCGCGGGCGGCATTCCGTGCATCGCGATCTGGAGCCGGCCCCCAGAGTGCGGGCCTCCGGGCACATCGAGCAACGCGGCTCCGCCGCCGGCGCTAGCCGTTGCGGGCGGAGCCCGAGCCTCTCGGGGGCGGGGATGAGCGAGATCGAACAGCAGGTCGAGCGGCGCGAGGCTGGGCAGTGCGGCGGAAGCCACCGACTGTTCGTGCGCGATCTCGAGCTTGCCGGCCGCATCGGCGTGCGCGCTCACGAGCGCGGCCGCACGCAGCGCCTTCGCCTCAATCTCGACCTCGTCGTCTCCACCGGCGACGTCCGGCTCGAGGATCGTTACGAGAAGGCGGTCTGCTATGACGAGCTGGTCACGGCGGTGCGCCGGCTGGTCGCGGCCGGACATGTGAACCTGGTCGAGACCCTCGCCGAGCGGATCGCGAGCCTCTGCCTGGCGGACCCGCGCGTGGCAGCTGTCAAGGTTCGCGTTGAGAAGCTGGAGGTTTACGCGGACGCTGCCAGCGTCGGCGTCGAAATCGAACGCTTTCGTGGCCGCCCACGCACAAATCTTTCACATTCTATTTAGCATCCGAAGACATCCCGCCGAGGTTTTGCACAAGGCAAAAGCGATACGTTCGAGCTCTTCGACTCGGCCGCGAGAATCCTTCTTTGGCAGTTTCTTTACAGTTGACATCGAAATTTCAACGTCTTATCAGCGGCTTAGAAAGTTTGCCTCTTTTTGATGCATTCACGTAGACGGTATATGGGCGTTGAGGACCGTTCGCGGAGAGCGCTCTTTTCGACAAACTTATCCACAAGAGCCGTGGATATCCGGGCGGAGCAATCGAAGCCCTCGGACGATCCCTTTGAATCGCTTGGCCTTTGTCCATGCGGCCCGGGCGCGGGATTGACCCGCCGCACGGCAGCACCACAATGACGGCAATGAGCGAAGAGACGAGAGACGAGAACTCTGCCGCCCAGCACGCGCCCGCCGCGAGCGCGCGCGCGCGCGGCAGTGCCGCGATCGCGGCAGCGCTCAAGACCCTGCCCGACTCCCCCGGCGTCTACCGCATGCTCGATGCGAAGGGCGAGGTGCTCTATGTCGGCAAGGCCAAGGATCTCAAGAAGCGCGTCGCGAGCTACACGCAAATGCCGCGGCTCTCCTACCGCATCCAGCGCATGGTCGCCGAGACGGCAAGCCTCGAAGTGGTGACCACCCACACCGAGGTCGAAGCCCTCCTCCTCGAGAGCAACCTCATCAAGCGCCATGCGCCGCGCTACAACGTGCTGCTGCGCGACGACAAGAGCTTTCCCTATATTTTGCTCACCGGCGATCACGCCTGGCCGCAGATCACGAAGTATCGCGGGGCGCGCAGCCGGGCCGGCGAGTATTTCGGACCGTTCGCCTCCGCGGGTGCGGTCAATCAGACCCTCGCCGCCCTCGAGCGCGCTTTTCTGCTGCGCTCCTGTGCCGATACCGTGTTCGCGAGCCGCAGCCGTCCCTGTCTCCTCTTCCAGATCAGACGCTGCAGCGGACCCTGCGTGGGCAAGATCGACGCCGCGGGCTATGCCGAGCTGGTCTCCGAGGCGCGCGCCTTCCTCTCCGGGCGCAGCCGGGAGGTCCAGCGCCGCTTAGCCGGCCTCATGCAGGAGGCGGCGACCGCCCTCGACTACGAGAGTGCCGCCATCTACCGCGACCGCATCAAGGCGCTCACCCAGATCCAGGCGAAGCAGGACATCAACGTGGCGGGGGTGGACCACGCCGACGTCATCGCCGCCCATCAAGCCGGGGGCGAGACCTGCGTCCAGGTCTTCTTCTTCCGTGCCGGACGCAACTACGGCAACCGCGCCTATTTCCCGCGCCACGAGAAGACGCTCGGCGTGGAGGAGGTGCTCGCCGCCTTCATCGGCCAGTTCTACGAGAACAAGCCCCCGCCCGCCTTGGTACTCTTGAGCCATCGGGTTCCCGAGCAAGGCCTCATCGCCGAGGCTTTGGCGGTGCGGGCCGGCCGCCGGGTCGAGCTCGCCGCCCCGCGGCGGGGGGCCAAGCGCAAGATGGTCGAGCACGCCCTCGCCAATGCCCAGGCCGCCCTCGGACGCCGCCTGGCCGAGAGCTCGACCCAGCGCCAGCTCCTCGAGGCCCTTGCGGCCGCCTTGGCGCTCGATGCCCCGCCCCAACGCATCGAGGTCTACGACAACAGCCATATCATGGGAACGAACGCGGTCGGGGCCATGGTCGTGGCCGGACCCGAAGGCTTCATCAAGGGCGCCTACCGCAAGTTCAACATCAAGACCGCGGCGGCCCCCGGCGAGCTGCCGGCCGCAGCGGTGCCGGCGGCCGGCGCGACCGCATCGGAAGCACCGGCCGCACCGGCGGCACCGGTCGCACCGGCGCAGATCGCGGCGGGCGACGACTACGGCATGATGCGGGAGGTGCTGACGCGCCGCTTTGCGCGTGCGCTCAAGGAGGACCCGGAGCGCAACCGCGGACAATGGCCCGATCTGCTCCTCATCGACGGCGGGCTCGGCCAGCTCAACGCCGCCTTGGCGGTGCTGGCCGATCTCGGCGTCGGCGATGTGGCCCTCGCCGCGATCGCCAAGGGGCCGGAGCGCAATGCCGGGCGCGAGCGCATCTTTCTCCCCGGCCGGCCCCCGCTCAGCCTGGCGCCGCGCGACCCGGTGCTCTATTTCCTGCAGCGCCTGCGCGACGAGGCGCACCGCTTCGCGATCGGCACGCATCGCGCGCGGCGCGCCAAATCGGCCCTCCAGTCGCGCCTCGACGAAGTGCCCGGCATAGGGGCCAAGCGCAAGCGCGCCCTCCTCCATCATTTCGGCTCGGCGCAGAGTGTCTCGCGCGCGGGGCTGGCCGACCTCGCGGCGGTCGCCGGGATCAGCACGGCGGTCGCGAAAAAGGTCTATGACCACTTCCATCCGGAAGGCTAGGTGCCTAGAATTCCATTCCGCCGTCCCAAGGACTGCCCGCGATGGCCACCCGCATTCCCAATCTGCTGACCTTCTCGCGCATCGCGGTGATCCCGCTGCTCGTGGCCCTCTTCTGGGTCGAGGGCGACGGCGCGCGCTGGGCGGCATGCGCGCTCTTCACGCTCGCCGGCATCACCGATTATCTCGACGGTTATCTGGCGCGCAGCTGGGACGAGCAGTCGCAGCTGGGCGAGCTTCTCGACCCCATCGCGGACAAGATTCTCGTAGCGACGACGCTGCTCCTGCTTGCCGCCTTCGGCCGCATCGGCGGGCTCACGCTCCTGCCGGCCATCGTCATCCTGTGCCGCGAGATCCTGGTCTCGGGCCTGCGCGAGTTCCTGGCGAGCGTCAGCGTGGGCGTACCCGTCACCCGCCTCGCCAAGTGGAAGACCGGCCTCCAGATGGTGGCGATCGGTTTCCTCATCGTGGGCGACGCGGGCGACTGGGTCATTCCCCACACGGCCGAGATCGGGAGGGTCGGGCTCTGGCTCGCGGCCGTGCTGACCGTCTTCACCGGCTACGACTACCTGCGCGAGGGCATCAAGCACGTCGATCAGCAGCCAACGGCACCCCTACCCTCCGCCAAGCCCGCCCGGGGTGCCAGGCCCGCGAGGCCATGAGCGGCGGGCAGGCCCCAGCCGGCGCTTGACTTTGGCCTCCCGTCCGCCAATTGCCTATAGCCTGGCGCGGGCAGTGCGGTGCTGAGAGAAACGGACCATGAAGCTTTTCGGGCTCGCCGGTTGGAGCGGCAGCGGCAAGACCACCCTCGTGCAGGGCCTCCTCCCGGAGCTCGGCCGCCGCGGGCTTACGGTTTCGACGATCAAGCACGCGCACCATAGCTTCGACGTCGACCAGCCGGGCAAGGACAGCTACGAGCATCGCCGCGCAGGTGCCGCCGAGGTGCTGGTGAGCTCGTCCGCGCGCTGGGCCCTCATGCACGAGCTGCGCGGGGCCGCGGAGCCGAGCCTCGACGAGCTCGTAGCGCGCCTCGCGCCGGTCGATCTTGTGATCGTCGAGGGCTTCAAGGGCCACGTCCACGACAAGCTCGAGGTCCACCGTGCCGCCCTCGCGAAGCCGCTCATCTGCCGCGAGGATCCCGCCGTCGTCGCGGTGGCGAGCGACGGCCCGATCCCGGGCCTGCGCCTGCCGCTCTTCGACATCAACGACATCGCCGCGATCGCCGGTTTCATCGTGGCCCATACCGGGCTCGGGGAACGCGCGCGCGGCGTGGCGTGAGGCGGAGATGG
>DATJAC010000078.1:0-3146 GCA_035516655.1 Alphaproteobacteria bacterium
TTCGCGGGAACGACGATGTGGATTGATTCCACTTGATCGGACCGCGCTCTAGTTGATGCACAGATCTTTATGGAGGCATCGACCACGTCAAGCCCCTCTCCCGCAAGCGGGCGAGGGGCTTATGGCGACTGGAGTCGGCGCGACGATATGTGCATCATCCAGCGCGCAAGTGGGGGTCCAGGATCGGTGGATTCGCGCTTTCGCGGGGTATGACGAAGAAAATGCTCTCGTCAATCTGATCGGACTCCACTCTTCTAAAGCCCCAGCACGTCGCGCATGCTGTAGAGGCCGGGCGGCTTGCCCTGGCCCCAGAGGGCCGCGCGCACGGCGCCCTGGGCGTAGATTTGCCGGCCGGCGGCACGGTGGGTGAGCTCGAGGCGCTCGCCCTCGCCCGCGAAGATGACGCTGTGGTCGCCGACCACGTCGCCGCCGCGCAAGGCCGCAAAGCCGATGGCACCCGCCACGCGCGGCCCGGTAATGCCGTCGCGCCCGCGTGCGGCCACGGCATCGAGTGCGACCCCGCGTCCCTTGGCCGCCGCGCGCCCGAGCCCGAGGGCGGTACCCGAGGGAGCGTCGACCTTGTGGCGGTGGTGCATCTCGACGATCTCGATGTCGTAGCGCTGATCGAGGGTCGCGGCCACGCGCTCGACGAGGTCGAGGAGCAAAGTGACGCCCATGCTCATGTTGGGCGCCAAGATGATGGGCGCCTTCGCCGCGGCACGCCGGATCGCGGCCTCGCCGTCGCTTTCGATCCCGGTCGTGCCGATGACGTGGAGCGTGCCGCGTGCTGCGGCGAGGGCCGCGTGGCGCACGCTCGCTTGCGGCGAGGTGAAGTCGAGCACCGCATCGGCCGCGGCGAAGACGGCGTCCGGGTCGTCGCCCACGAGCAGGCCGAGCCTGCCGAGCCCCGCGAGCTCGCCCAGGTCGCGCCCGAGGGCCGGGTGGCCCGGCCGCTCGCACCCGCCCGCGAGCTTGCAGCCCTTCGTGCGCGCGATCTCCTGGGCCAGCATCTGCCCCATGCGGCCCGCAGCGCCGACGATGCCGATACGAACTTCCGCCATGAGCTCCTCCCACAGCGGGCGGCGAGCGCCCGCTCCTGGCTACGATACCATCGCGCGGCGCCAGGCGGCAGAGGCGTCACTGGCGCGCGAGGGAGGCCTTGCAGTCGCGGGCGAAAAGCTTGCCCTGCATGGGGACGTTCTCGACTCCCTTCAGTTCGATCTGGCTGCCCTTGAGCGTGCCCTGGTAGTTCGAGTCGAAACGCCCCATCGGACCGTGCATGTGGCCCTCGAGGGACACGGTGCCGTCCGCCGCCAACGTGCCGGTTCCGATCTCCTTGGCAACGGGCTCCTTGCCGTCGAGCGAGTAGACCGGGCGCGAGAAGTCGAGCTTTGTGCCGTTCGCGACGATGGTCATCTGCGCCACAACCGGTGCCGTGGTGAGGCCCGGGATCTTCACGCACGTCAAGGTTCCGACATAGCGGGTGGCATTTGCCGGCGCGCTGCTCGAGGGTGCGGCCTCGGGCGGCAGATTGGCGATCTGGGTTGACGGAGCCTTGGCCGCCGCCGTTGCTGCCTGCGCCTCCTGCTCCTTCTGGCGCTCGATCTCCTTCTCGCGCTCGATCTCCTTGCGCTTGCGATAATCGGCGGGATCCTCGAGCACGGCCATAGCCACATAGGCAAGCGTCTGATCCTTGGACTCGACGGCGTACCAGTCGCTCGTCTTCACCTTGCCCGCGACATGGACGCTCTCTCCCTCCTTGAGCCGTCCGACCTGCTTGGCCTTGATCTCAGGCGCGGCACGCAAGGGGGCAGGGTGGGCCGCGACCATGTCCTTCTCCAGGAGATCGAGCTCGGGCCCCCGCTCGACGGGTGGGGGAGGTGCGGACGCAATCTGGGTCGGCGGCGCTGCCGTCGGTGGCACCGCCGCCGGTGGCACCGCCGCCGGTGCCGGAGCCGGCACGGCCGGTGCCGCCGGCACTGCCGGTGCCGCAGGCACCTCCTTGAGCGCGGCGAGCCGGCCACGCGCGATGGCGGCGAAATCCCCCTCGGGATATTTCTGCAAATAGGCTTCCAGCTCGGCCGCGTTCTTGCTGTCCTTGATCGAGTCCCAGAAGGCGATCTCCACCTGCTGGTCGGCCGGTGCGACCGACGCGACCGGCGCGGCCGGTGCGACCGGCGCGGGCGGTTTGACCGACGCGACTGGTGCGGGTGGCGGAGGACTCGGCTGGGCCGCTTTCTCCGTCGTCGCGACCTCCGCCGTTGCCGGCGGCGACGCAGCGACGGGTGGGGCAGGTGCTGCGGTGGTCTTGGCGCTCGACTGCGTGCTCGCCTGCTCGGGCTGCGGCGCGCTCTTGCCGCCGCCGAAGAGGGCTACCCCGACGCCCGCCGCCACCACCGCTGCGGCAGCCAAGGCCGCGATCGCGACGGCCTTTTGCCGGGCGGGCCGCTTGGGCGCAGCCGCGACGGTGTCGACCGCGGCATGTCCCGCGGCAGCGCTCGCCACAGTCCCCGCTGTGCCCGCGGCACCCGCCGTGCCCGCGGCACCCGCCGTGCCCGCGGCACCCGCGGTGCTCGCAGCACCCGCGGTGCCCGCGGCACCGACCATGTCCTTGAGATCGGCGATGAGCCGCGCGAGCGCGCTCGCGTCGATGCTGCCGTCGCGCGCCGAGAGATCGATCGTGTGCACGTGGAGGAAGCGCAGCGGCGGGGCCACCTCGTCCAGGCGAACCGGCACCAGCTTGTTGTGCTCCAGCGCGAAGCCGGCCTCGGCGCGGACCCAAGTCGAGTCCGCCGAATGGCGCGACCAGGCGACGATGACGACCTTGGCATCGGCGATCGCGTGCTCGATCACGCGATCGAAGGAGTCGCCCGAGCGGATGCGCCGGTCCCACCATACCGAGAGGCCGGCACCTTCGAGGGCGGTCGCCAGCTTCTCGATCTGGCCGAGATCCTGCCGCGAGTAGCTGATGAAGAGGTCGGTCACTGCCCTCCCCTCACGGACCGCCGGCCGCGCAAAAAGACGCGCGCGCGCATGCTATCGCGCTGAAATGTCAAAGACAACCGCCGGGCAGCGGGGCGAGGCCATCGCATTTGAACACTTATGAATATGAAAATCCGTCGTCCCGGCGAAAGCCGGGACCTATT
>DATJAC010000079.1:0-17775 GCA_035516655.1 Alphaproteobacteria bacterium
TGTCTCCGTGGTGCAACTGAAATTCCCGATCACCACACGAAGGCGGGGATGGCGGCGATCGGCAGGTGGCCCGCGCGCGCGCAGGCCTCGGCCAGGGCCTGGGGATCGGGATGCTCGCCGTGGGCGATGCCGAGCTCCTCGGCGTGGATGCCGCCCGTGACCAGCACCGCAGCGATGCCGGCGGCCTCGGCACCGGCGATGTCGGTGCGCAGCGAATCGCCGATCGCCACGATGCGCGCGCGCTCGGAAATACCCATGTGCCGGAAGCAGAGCTCGTAGATGGGCGCATAGGGCTTGCCGAAATAGCGCACGGCCCCGCCGAGGGCCTCGTAGCGCTTAGCTAACGATCCGGCGCAGAGCACGCGCTTGCCGCCGCGGATCACCTCGAGATCGGGATTGGCGCAGATCATGGGCAGGTGTTTCGCGGCGGCGATCTCGAGGGCGGGCTCGTAGATGTCGAGCTTGTCGTCGTCCCAGTCGACCCCCGTCGCCAGGATGAACTCGGCCGCCTCCATGCGCTCGACCCGATCGAGATCGAGCCCGTCGAGCATGCCGTGATCGCGCTCGGGCCCCATCAGATAGCAGGCCCGCCCGAGGCTCGCGAAAAACGGCTCCTCGCGCTTGCGCAGCGCCCAGTAGGCCGCCTCGCCCGAGGAGATGAGCTCGTCGTAAAGCTCCGGGCCGAGCGCCATCTTCCGCGCCATCGCGTCCGCGATCTCTCGGGCGCGGCGCGGCGCGTTCGAGAGCAGGATCACCCGCTTCCCCATCCCCTTCAGGCGGCCGAGCGTGTCCGCGACGGCGGGGTAGGGTTTAATACCGTCGTGGATCACGCCCCAGAGGTCGAGCACGAAGCCGTCGTAGCGCCCGGCCAGGGGTGCGATCCCCGGATAGAAGGGAATCGTCGGCGGCCGCGGCATGATGCTCTTCGAATGGGACTCGGGCGACGTCATGGCCGGCGCCTTTTGCCACGGACGGCAGCGCTTTGGAAGGGGGATCGCGGCACTCAGCGAAAGGCGGTCTGCCTCAGCGGTGATCGGCGCCGACCGCCTCGGCCACGCTGCGGAAGCCGTCGCGGCGGAGGTGCTGGGCAAGCTCGGACTTGATGCGGCCGATGAGCCCGGGACCCTCGTAGACGAGGGCCGTGTAGAGGGCGACGAGCGAGGCGCCCGCCCTGATCTTGGCGTAGGCGTCGGCCCCGCTCGCGACCCCGCCGATACCCACGAGCGGAATGCGCGCCCCGCACAAGCGATACATCTCCGCGAGGATGCGGGTCGAGAGCGCCATAAGCGGGGCGCCCGAGAGGCCGCCCGCCTCGGCCTTGAACCGGCTCCGCAAGCCGGGCGGCCGCGCGATCGTGGTATTGCCGACGATGAGCCCGTCGAGACCGCGCGCAAGGGCGATCGCCGCGATGTCGCGGCAGTCCTCGGCCGCGAGGTCGGGTGCGATCTTCAAGAGGACGGGTGGCCGGTCCCCCGCTACCCCGGCGCGCGCCTCCAGCACCGCGCGGATGAGCGCATCGAGCGCCTCGGGCTCCTGCAGCGCGCGCAGCCCCGGCGTATTGGGCGAGGAGACATTGACCACGAGATAGTCGGCGTGTGCCGCGAGCGCCTCGACCCCGCGGCGATAATCCTCGGCCGCATCACGGCTCTCCTTGTTCTTGCCGAGGTTGGCGCCGACGATGCCGCGCGCGCGCGCGCGCGCGGCCAAGCGGCGCTCGAGTGCCGCCAGCCCGCGGCTGTTGAAGCCGAGCCGGTTGATGAGGGCGCGGTCCTCGCGCAAGCGGAATAGGCGCGGCTTCGGATTGCCGGGCTGGGGCAGGGGTGTGACGGTGCCGACCTCGACGAAGCCGAGACCGAGCGCCAGCATCGCGTCCGCCACCTCGGCGTCCTTGTCGAAGCCGGCGGCAAGCCCGACCGGGTTCGGGAAATCGAGGCCGAAGACGCGCGTTCCGAGGATCGTGTCCTCGGCTGAGGGGGCTGGCCGCAGGAAGGCACCGCCGAGAAGTGCGATCGCCGCACGGTGCGCGCGCTCGGGCGGCAAAAGACGCAGGCAGGCAACCGCTAAGCGGGCAAAGTCCGGCCGTGGCATGGCGCGAGGCTAGCGCAAACGCCGGCCTCTCACCAGCATGGCACTTTACGCGAGCGCCCGTCTCGGCCAAGCTTTGCGCATGCGGAAGAGACTTCTCCCGCTGCTCATCGCGTTCGTGCTTGCCGGTCTCCGCGCCACGGCGCTTGCGGCAGCACCCGCCGATCCGGTCGCGACGTTGCGGTTAGCCCTGATGCTCGGCTGCGACGCTGCCGCCAGCACTCCCGCCGCGATGGCCGCGCAATTGCCCGGAGCACTCGCGGCACGCCAAGAGCCCATCCCGCCCAAGGGCCCGCCGATCGGGCGGCGCTGGATCTTCACCCTGGCCGAGGGCGGCCAGGTGCTGCTCGATCGCTACGCGCAGGGCGGCAGGCTCTTAACGCTCCTCGCCGAATACGACGCACCTCGCAACGGCACGCCGCGGCCGCAACTGGCGGCCCTCGGCAACGAGGGGTGCTTCCTCAAGAGCGGCCGGCGCCTCGTCTACGGGCCCGACGGGCATGCGGAGGCGGTCGAGCTCCTCGACGCCGACATGGCGCCGACCGGCAGCCGCGAACGCCTCGACGCCGACGTGCCGGCGGGACAGGATCCGGGCGGGGTGACCGTCGCCCAGGTCGACACCGGGGTCAATTATCTCCTCCCCGCGATCGGCGACCGTCTCGCGCGCGACGCGGCGGGCCACGCCCTCGGCTACGACTATTGGGAGATGGACGCTCGGCCCTTCGATCGCCATCCCGTCGTCTCGCCCTTCTTCCCCGAGCGCCACGGCACCAAGACCGCAAGCGTGCTCTTGCGCGAGGCCCCGCAGATCCGCCTCATCCCCTATCGCTACCCGCGTCCCGACATGAGCCGCTTCGGTGCCCTCATCGACGACGCGGCGGCAAAGGGGGCCGCCATTCTCACCCTCTCGCTCGGCAGCGACGACCGCGCGGACTGGCAGGCCTTCGCCGCCGCCGCCGGGCGGCATCCCGAGATGCTTTTCGTGGTCTCGGCGGGGAACGACGGCCGCGATCTCGACCGCACGCCCGTCTACCCGGCCGCCCTCGAGCTCGCCAACAAGATCACCGTGACCTCGGCCGATCGGGCTACCGGACGGCCGGCGCGGGATGCCAACTGGGGGAGCCGCACGGTCGATCTCGCCGTCCCCGCCGAGGGCATCCCGGTCATCGGCTTCGCCGGCGAGGAGGAGCGGGTCTCGGGCTCGAGCTATGCCGCCCCGCGCGTGGCGGCCTTGGCAGCACGCCTCCTCCTTGCCCACCCGGGCTGGCACGCGGCCGAGCTCGAGGCGGCGATCTTCGCCCGCGCCAAGCCCGTCATCGTCGGCGGCAAGCCGCTCCTCAGCCACGGCGTCATCCTCAATCCGCTGGCCCCTTGAGGGCGGCGCGGAGCCGCGCGTCCCTTGCAGTCCGCACAACCCTGCTGTGTGGCACCTCCGGGTGGACAAGCCGTCTTCAGCCGCTATGCTGGCGAATCCCAGATCACGGCCGGTAAATGCTGCCGGCGAAGCAACCGAGGAGTGCTGGCGATGGCCGGTGAAGCAGGCAGACGGGCGTGGAGCTACATCGACGGCAAGTGGTTCGAGGGCAACCCGCCGATCATGGGGCCGCTCACCCAGGCGGCGTGGCTGAGTGCGACCGTGTTCGACGGTGCGCGAGCCTTCCAGCGCCGCATCCCCGATCTCGACCTCCATTGCCAGCGCGCCGTCAAGTCGGCCCTCAGCATGGGGCTCAAGCCCAAGGTCGAGGCCAAGGAGATCGAGCGGCTCGCGCGCGAGGCGGTGGCGAAGTTCCCGCCCGATGCCGAGCTTTACGTGCGCCCGATGTTCATTGCCGAGGGCGGAGGCGTCGAGCCCGACCCGGAGACCACGCGCTTCGTGCTCTCGGTCTACGATTCGCCGATGCCGAAGGACGTCCCGTTCAGCGCCTGCCTCTCGCCCTTCCGCCGGCCCACGCCCGAGACAGCCCCGACCGAGGCCAAGGCCTCCTGCCTCTATCCCAACGTCTCGCGCGCGCTCAGGGACGCGCGGATGCGCGGCTACGAGAACGCGGTCATGCTCGACCAATCGGGCAACGTCGCCGAGTTCGCGAGTGCCAATCTCTTCATCGTCAAGGACGGCGTCGCCTCCACGCCGGCCATCAACGGCTGCTTCCTCGCCGGCGTCACGCGCCAGCGCGTGATCCAGCTCTTGCGCGGTGCAGGTACCGAGGTGCGCGAGGAGCGCGTCACCTTCCCCGACGTGCTCGCGGCCGACGAGGTGTTCTCGAGCGGCAATTTCGCCAAGGTCCTCGCCTGCTCGAAGGTCGACGGCCGCGACTACCAGCCCGGCCCCGTCTACCGCAAGGCGCGCGAGCTCTACTGGAAATACGCCGACGGGGCGCGGCTGTGACACGCGCTCGAGTGTGACCGTTCACCTCGTCACCCCCGCGCACGCGGGGGTCCAGGGCGCCGATGGATTCCCGCTTTCGCGGGAATGACGAGCGACGACACGCAGTAAAACACTCGTCATTGCCAGACGCCCGAAGGGCGCCGAAGCAATCCAGGAGCTGGTTCACACAAGGCGTCCTGGATTGCTTCGCTGCGCTCGCAATGACGGTCATAGGTGAGACGAAGTTCAGAATCGGGACACGAGGCCCAATCCGGAAAGCGTGGAACCGCCCCTTACCCCATCCCCGGCAGGCCCGGCTCTTCCGGCGGATAGGTGATGCGCCCGGCTTCGATGCGGGCGAAGGGGGTGAGCTTGTGCGCCTGGCGGCGCTCGGCCGTCATGATGTGCTCGACCCTGTTGCCGCCGACGACGAGCGCGTCCGCGATGAGCGAGCGGTGGCAGCGCCAGGGTACCGCTTCGGCGCACATGATCGCGGTCGGCTGCTCCCGTGCTGCGGCCGCCAGGGCGGCAAGCTCGCCCGCGAATTCCGCCGTCGCCATGTAGTCGGCGAAGCCGCGGAAGCCCTCGTTGCGCCAGCCGCGGTTCGGGGAGTCGGCGCCTGGGCGGCGCAGGCCGCCCAAGCCCGGGCAATGCGCGTAGGCGATGCCGGCTGCGGCGAGAGCGTCCGGCAAGGTCTCACGGTTGAACTGCGGGTTGTGGCGCGAGCGCGGGATGGTGCGCACGTCGACGAGGCGCTTGATGCCATGCGCGGCGAGCATCTCGAGCAGGGCTGCGAGCGAGCGGTTGGAATGGCCGATGGTGAAGAGGGTGAGAGGAGCGCTCACGGGCCGTTACGCGGCACTCAGATCCTCGCCGGCGAGCGCCTTCCGCACGAGGGTCGCCGTCTCCCGGATGCCGTAGAGTGCCACGAAGGAGCCCATGCGCGGGCCCTGGCTCTGGCCGAGCAGCACCTCATAGAGGGCCTTGAACCAGTCGCGCAGATTGGCGAAGGCGTGGCGCTTGCCGATCTCGTAGATCTCGGTCTGGATGGTCTCGCCGTCGCTCCCCTGCGGCAGGCGCTCGAGGGCCGCGAGCAGCTCCTCGAGTGCCGCGCGCTCCTGCGCGGTGGGTGCACGGAAGCGCTTGGCCGGCTTCACGAAATCGCGGTAATAGGCGATCGCGTAACCGACGAGGCGGTCGAGCAGCGGCTGGTTCTCGGGTGCAGCGCCCGGAGCGTAGCGCGAAATGAAGCCCCACAGGACCGCCTTGTCCTCGGTATTGCTGACGCTCGCGAGATTGAGGAGGAGGGCAAATCCGACCGGCAGGTCGGCCGCCGGCGGCTGGCCGTGGTGGACGTGCCAGACCGGGTTCTCGAGGCGCTCGGCCTCGCCCTCGCGCGCGTAGGCCGCAAGGAGGGCGAGATACTCGTCCACACTCTTGGGGATGACGTCGAAATAGAGCCGCTTGGCCGCGCGGGGTCGCTGGTACATGTAGAAGGAGAGGCTCTCGGGCGGGGCGTAGGTGAGCCATTCCTCCATGGTGAGGCCGTTGCCGCGCGACTTCGAGATCTTCTCGCCCTTCTCGTCGAGGAAGAGCTCGTAAGTGAAGGTCTCGGGCGGGACGGCACCGAGGATCTTGCAGATGCGGCTCGAGAGGCGCACGGAATCGATGAGGTCCTTGCCCGACATCTCGTAGTCGACCCCGAGGGCCACCCAGCGCATCGCCCAGTCCACCTTCCATTGCAGCTTGCAATGCCCGCCCGTGACCGGCACCTCGACGAGCGCATTTGTCGCGGGATCGCGGTAGACGACGGTGCCGGCCGCGGGCCGGCGCTCGACCATGGGGAGCTGGAGGACCACCCCGTTGCGCGGGCAGATCGGCAGGAAGGGGCTATAGGTGGCGCGCCGCTCGGGGCCGAGGGTGGGGAGGACGACCTCCATCACCGCGTCGTAATGAATGAGCACCGAGAGCAGGGCCTCGTCGAAGAGGCCGCTCTTGTAGCACTCGGTCGAGCTCTTGAACTCGTAATCGAAGCCGAACTCGTCGAGGAAGGCGCAGAGCCGCGCATTGTTGTGGGCGCCGAAGCTCGCGTGGGTGCCGAAGGGGTCGGGTACCGAGGTGAGCGGCTTGCCGAGATGCTGGGCCAGCATCTCGCGGTTCGGCACGTTGTCGGGGACCTTGCGCAGGCCGTCCATGTCGTCGGAGAAGGCGAAGAGCCGGGTGGGCACGTCGGAGAGGCGTTTGAACGCCTCGCGCACCATCGTGGTGCGCACGACCTCGCCGAAGGTGCCGATGTGCGGCAGGCCCGAGGGCCCGTAGCCGGTCTCGAAGAGGAGATAGCCCTTGGCGGGGGCAGCGCCCTCGGGGCGCGCGAGCAGCTTCCGCGCCTCCTCGAAGGGCCAGGCCCGTGCCTTCAACGCGAGTTCCCGCTCGCCCGCCATCGCACTCCCCGCGACGCCTCTGAGGCGCATGCCCCGTCCCGGCGCTGCCTTGGTTTCTAGGCACTGGAGGCCGGACGGTCAATTGCGATCGGCGGCCGGTCTTTGCACGGTGCCGCCGAAGTGCTAATTTCGCAACCGCAACCATAGATGGTAGCGCCATCCGCGAGGGCGGGAACCCGATCTGCGGCCGCACTGTCCTCTGGGGGAGACATGGTTGAAAGCATTCCCGTGCCGCCGTTCAGCGCGCTCTCGCCGCTCGAGGAGAGGATGCGCGCGTGGTTGAGTGCACGACCGGACGATGGGACCCGCAGAATCCTCTTTGTCCCCGCGAATGATGCCGAGACGTCGCTCAGCGCCCCCTTCCTCCGTTGGTTCGTCCTCGAGGCCATTCCGGCCGCCAAACTGCCGCTCATGCATTTCGAGCTGCGGGATGCCGAGATAGCAGAGAGGCTCGATCTCGCCGGCACGAAGTCGGATATTCTACTGCGCTTCGTCAATTGTTGCTTTGCAGAGACCATCGATCTGACCGACGCGGAACTCGCCGGTTTCGAGATGATCGCCGGGAGGGCGGTCGAAATCCTTGCCGACCGGTTCGTGACGAAGGGCTCGCTGGCGGTTCGCGCAGCCGACAAGAGTGACGCCGGCCGCCCGCAGCGCCGGGCCGAATGGCCGCCCACGATCACCAAGCGAATTCGGCTCTGCGGCGCCGATATTCACGGCAACCTCGACTTCAGGGGCTGCATATTCCTGGGCGAAAGCCCGGCGGGCGAAGCTCGCGTCCCGCTCTTTGCCGATGGCTTGAGCGTCAAAGGCAACCTCCTCCTCAGCTACCGATTCAGCGCGAACGGCGAGGTGCGCCTCAACGGCTGCAAGGTCGGGCGTAACTTGGACTGTTCGGGCGCGACATTAACCAACTCCACAGGCTACAGCCTTTCTGCCGCCGGCGCGCATGTCTCGGGGAGCGCCTATTTCTGCGAAACGAAGCGATGGTCGACTTACCGCGACCAAATTCCGTTCGTTTCGCACGGCAATCTGCGCCTCGAAGGCGCGCGGATCGACGGTGACCTGGATTTCACGAACGGCGAATTCACATCCGTCGCATTTCTGCTCGAGGAATACTGGGCACCCGCGCCCGACGATGAATCCGACGAATATCTCTACGCCATCGAGGCGAGCGGCGTAGAGGTGGGTGGCGACATTCAATTCGCCGGAGCGTTCCGCGTGCGAGGCGTCGTCGACTTGATCGGAGCAAAAATTGCCGGTGATTTCAATTGTGAGAAGGGAGTCTTCGACTTCCCAGGGGAGGATGCGCTTAACGCAGACGGGATTTCCGTCTCCGGGACGGCCTATCTCGATAACGGCGCCACTACCAGCGGCATACTGCGCTTTCCGCTGTCGAGCTTCGCACAGGGGTTCTTCGTCGACGGCGCGATATTCGACGTGAGCGGCCGCTACCGCGACTGGGTGCGCGGATCGCGGACCGCGGGCGAGCTGAAACGCCCGGGGTCCGCCGGCATTTGCGGAATTTATGCGCCCTTGGCGGAAGTGAGCGGCGAGTTCCGCTGGCGGAGAGTGGAAAAGCGCAATCCCGGCAATCGCCACTACCCGCTTTGGCTCCATCTTGCCGGCGCGAAGACCGACGCGATCGACGACCAGCAGGAGGCTTGGGAAAAACTTGATCGCTTCGACGTCACCGGCTGCGACTACAAGAGCATCCTGAACCTCATCCCCGACGTCGCTTGGCGCATGGGCGAGCTCGACCGCCAATACACGATGCTCGATCCGACGCGCAAAATCGCGGCCCTCTATGGACCCGTGGCCCTTCCCGATCTCTTCGTGGCGAATTTTGTCGTGGCCGCGCGGGCATTGGGGCGCGCACTCCTTCGCTGGTGGCCGTGGCGGCACTATGAGGACGCCGAACTCCGAACCGCCATGAAGTCCTTCTCGCCGCAGCCCTATATCCAACTCGCGCGGGCGGTGCGCGCAGCAGGCTACGAGAAGGCCGCCAACGACGTGCTCATACACCTCGAGCGGAATCGGACCCGATACAGCGACTTCGGCCTCCTTCGGCAGCTGGGCCGCTGGACACTTGACTTCGTCTTGCTCTATGGCTTCTCTCCTTTCCGGCCCTTGTTGTTCTTGCTGGTGGCGATGATCATCAGCACCGGCATCTTCGAGGAGGCCTACGACGAAGGCCTGATCGTGGCGACGAGGGATAATTCGGGCCGCGACCAGTGGCACCCTCCAAGCGTTGCCTTCAACGCCCTCGTCTATGCCGCCGATACCTTGGTGCCGCTCGTCGACCTCAACCAAAAGAAAAACTGGGTGATCGAGGCAGCGCCGGCTGCCACGGTGGCGCGGCAAAACTGGTGGCAGGCGCTCGTTCGGGCGTGGGGCGAACGGCCGCGGTCTGGGCCGGGCCTGCTCGTGATCTTTAACACCTTCCTGGGTTGGCTCATGACCACGCTCTTCGCAGCGGGGGTCACGGGCTTGGTGCGCGGCGGCGGCGACGCCGAATAGCCGGCCGTGGCAGCGCCGCCGGAGCGCGCTATACTCGGCTCCGACCACCGCACGCCGCGAGGGAGCAGCATCATGGCGACCAGCAAGAGCTTCCCCGTCTTCGACTGCGACAGCCACGTCGTCGAGCCCCCGCTCATCTGGGACGAGTACGTGCCTTCCAAGATCCGCGCCTGGGTCAAGACCCAGTTCTGCTTCCACACCGACGGCGATCTCCTCATGATCAACGGCCGCGTGGTGCCCGCGGCGCGGGAGCGCTCGAACGCGGCCGAGGTCGGCTGGGCGCGCTGGGACAAGAAGGAGGTCGGCCGCCTGACGCCCGGCACGGATGCCTGGCAGGCAAAGTTCGGCCGTCTGCTCGGCTGCCGCGACCCCAACGCGCGGCTCAAGGACATGGACGCGCTCGGCACCGATCAGGTGATGCTCTTCCCCACCTGGTTCGTGCGGCTCGCCCTCCTGCGCGATGCCAAGGCCGCGGCCGTGCTCGCGCGCGCCTACAACGACTGGGTCGAGGATTATTGCGCCGTGGACAGGAAGCGCCTCTTCCCCTGCGCGGTCCTGCCGCTCCAGAGCGTCGAGGCCTCGCTCGAGGAGCTGCGCCGCGTGGCCAAGCTCGGCTTCAAGGCTGCGGCCGTGCGGCCCTGCTTCTGGAATGGACGCTATCCGACCCTGCCCGAGTTCGATCCGTTGTGGCGCGAGTTCGAGGCCCTCGGCCTGGTGCTTGCCATGCACACCTTTCCCTCGCGCGAGGCGCTCACCCCCGAATGGGGCCAGCGCATGGCCGCCGCCCGCGGCCCCTCGGGGCAGGGGTTGATGTTCACCGACGAGGCGGTGGTCTATTCGCCGGGCCAGTTCGTCTCCAACATCACCGCCGCCATGGACCCGGGCATCGACGCCTCGGAGGCGCTCGGCTTCGTCATGGAGGCGATGACCTGGGTGACGGTGGTGACGATGACGGGCTGGCTCGAGAAGTTCCCCCGCCTCAAGACCGCGGTGCTCGAATCGAACGCCTCCTGGCTGCCCCTCATCCTCTCCCGCGCCGGCAACTTCTCCAACCTCTTCGCCTTCCAACGCGACAACCGCCCCATCCGCGACCCCGCCGAGATCTTCCGCGAGCGCTGCTTCATCGGCTTCGAGTCGGACGAGACCCTCGTCTACCGCCTCTGGGACGAGTTCGAGGAGATCGCGATCTGGTCCTCCGATTATCCCCACCACGACGCCGAGGACGCGTGGGACGGGCTGCGCCACATGAGCGAGTTCGACGTCCCCGGCCCGGTGCAGCAGAAGCTCCTCGGCGGGAACGCGCGCCGGCTCTACGGCATCGAGCCGCTCCTCGCGGTCAAGGAGCGCATCGAGAGCTACGAGCCCGCGATCCTGCCCTGGTAGGAAGGGCCGAAGCTCCGTACCGGCGCAGGGTGCTGCGAGCCGCCCTGACGCAGGAGCTGCGGGGTGCTGTATAGTTCCGCCATGACCGCCGCTCCCGCACCCCTCGGCAGCCCGGCCCGCCTCACGGCACCCGCCCTCGCGGTGCGCACGAGCTCGGCCGCTTGGCTTTCGGAGGAGGGCGAGATCGAGATCCTCGCGCTCGCCGACGCGCGCCGGCGCCTCGCGGGTGCAGCCAAGCCCCTCGTCTGCCACCGCCCGCTTGCCGCCCGGCGGCTCGGTATCGATCGCCTGCCCGCCCTCGACCTGCTCGAGCTCTACGCCTTCGTGCGACCGGCGAGCTTCGCGCTCCCGACCGCACGCGGCTTGGCCGAGGCCTTGGATTTGACGCGTCCCGCGAGCCTCGAGGATGAGGCCTTGACGCTCCTGCAAGCGGCCGAGCGGCTCCTGGCCGAGCTCGCCGCGCGCGAGGGCGGGAACGCGGAGACGGTCGCCCTCGCCCAGGCGATGACGCGCGGTGGCTGGAGCTGGGGCCAGGCCGTGCTCGCGGCTTTGGGTGCCAAGGAGGACATGTGGGAGCGCAGCACCGCCTTCGCGGTCTGGAAGCGCCTGCCGGCGATCGAGGAGTTCGCCCCCGAGCCGCCTGCCGGCCACCTTGCGGTCTCGCCCGCCGAGGCGCGCGAGCGCTTAGCTGCCCTCCTCGGCCCCGACGCCGAGGACCGCCCGCAGCAGGCCGATTATGCCTCGGCCATGAGTGCCGCCTTCCAGCCGCGCGACGAGGCCGGCGTGCCGCACTTCCTGCTCGCCGAGGCGGGTACGGGTGTCGGCAAGACGCTCGGCTATCTGGCCCCGGCGACCCTCTGGGCGCAGAAGAACGAGGGTCCGGTCTGGATCAGCACCTATACGCGCAACCTCCAGCATCAGATCGACCAGGAGCTCGAGCGCGTCTATCCCGGTGCGGGCGAGAAGGCGCATAAGGTGGTGATCCGCAAAGGGCGGGAGAACTATCTCTGCCTCCTCAACATGGAGGAGGCGACGGAGGCGGCCCGGCTCGATCCCCGTGCCGCGGTCGCCCTCGGCCTCATGGCGCGCTGGGCCGGCAAGACGCGCGACGGCGACATGATCGGCGGCGACTTCCCCGCCTGGCTCGTCGATCTGGTGGGACGCGAGCAGAGCCTGGGCCTCGCCGACCGGCGCGGCGAATGCATCTATGCCGCCTGCCCGCATTACCAGAAATGCTTCATCGAGCGCAGCGTGCGCCGCGCGCGCCGCGCCGAGGTCGTGGTCGCCAATCACGCGCTCGTCATGGTGCAGGCGGCCTTGGGCGGCATCGACGACAGCTATCTCCCCACGCGCTACGTGTTCGACGAAGGCCATCACGTCTTCGCAGCCGCCGACGGCGCCTTCTCGGCCCATCTCTCCGGACGCGAGACGGCCGAGCTCAGGCGCTGGCTGCTCGGCGCCGAGGGGCGCTCGCGCAGCCGCGCGCGCGGATTGCGCCGCCGCATCGAGGATCTGGTCGCGGGCGATGCCGCGGCCGCGGCGGCCCTCGACGGGATCCTGCAGGCGGCACACGTGCTTGCGTCGGACGGTTGGCTGCAGCGCCTGCAGGGACGCCGCCCCGCCGGTCCGTGCGAGGTCTTTCTCGCCCGCGTGCACCAGCAGGTGAGTGCCCGCACGCAAGATCCCGCGACCCCTTACGATCTCGAGACGGCGACGAGCGAGCCGGTGGAGGGTCTCCTCGAGGGAGGCCGCGAGCTCGAGCAGGCACTCGAGCGCCTGCTCGCCCCCATGCGCACGCTCGCGAGCCGGCTCTCGGCGCGTCTCGACGACGAGGCTGCGGAGCTCGACAGCGCCACGCGCTTGCGCATCGAGGCGAGTGCCCGGGGTTTGGCGCGGCGTGCTGAGAGCGAGCTCGCGAGCTGGATCCAGATGCTGAAGGCGCTCGGCCGCACCACCCCACCCGAGTTCGTCGACTGGTTCTCGATCGACCGTCTCGACGGCCGCGACGTCGACGTGGGCATGCATCGCCATTGGGTCGACCCCACGCTTCCCTTCATCGCCGCGGTCGCGACCCGTGCCCACGGCCTCGCCATCACCTCCGCGACCTTGACCGACGGGAGCGGGGATGTCGAGGCGGACTGGCAGGCGGCGGAAGCGCGCACGGGGGCGCGGCACCTGCCCAAGCCCGCGATCCGCGCCCAGGTCCCCTCGCCCTTCGACTATGCCAGGCAGACGCGCGTGGTCGTGGTGACGGACGTGCGCAAGGATTCGCTCGACCAGGTCGCCGCCGCCTATCGCGAGCTCTTCCTCGCGGCGGGCGGGGGCGGGCTCGGCCTCTTCACCGCGATCTCGCGGCTGCGCGCGGTCCATCAGCGCTTGGCACTGCCGCTCGAGGAGGCGGGCCTGCCGCTCCTCGCGCAGCACGTCGACGCGCTCGACGTCTCGACCCTCATCGACATCTTCCGTGCCGAGGCGGATGCGTGCCTGCTCGGCACGGATGCGGTGCGCGACGGGGTCGACGTGCCGGGCCGCGCACTGCGCCTCATCGTCTTCGATCGCGTCCCCTGGGCGCGGCCGGACCTCCTGCACCGCGCGCGCAAGGCCGCCTTCGGCGGACGGCGCTACGAGGACATGATCGCGCGCCTGCGCTTGAAGCAGGCCTTCGGCCGCCTGGTGCGCCGGGCCGACGACGCCGGCGTCTTCGTCCTCCTCGATCCCATGATGCCCTCGCGCCTCGCGGGCGCCTTTCCGCCGGGCGTCCCGCTCGAGCGCATCGGCCTCAAGGACGCGGTCGCCCTCACGCGCGCCTTCCTGGCTCCCGCCGGGGCAGGCTGAGCTATGGGCTCGCCCAGCACCTCGGACGGAGCTCGAGGGGTCGTTCGAGACGCCCGCCGCGCTCGCTCCTCAGGATGAAGTGAAGGCTTTCTGCCACGCACGATTTTCCCTCACCCTGAGGAGCGCACCGAAGGGGCGCGTCTCGAAGGGCGCGCGGCGGCTCTGCACGCCTCCAATGTATTGTAATGCGTGAAGACGGAGCGAAGAGGGAACCGGGATCGGCTGAGCCTGGCTGGAAGGCGTCCTTCGCCGGCACCTTCGTGATGCAGGCGCTCGTCGCCTTTCTCACCTTGGCCATGCCCGTCCTGGGGCCGCTCGTGACCGCCGCCGCCGGCCGTCCGCCCGAGGCGATCGGCACGATCTCCTCGCTGACCGCCCTCGGGACGCTGTGGTTTCTCGCCTCGGGCAGGCCGATCCTCGAGCGCTTCGGCCCGCTCAGGAGCCTGCAGCTCGGCGCCCTCCTGAGCGCACTCGGCCTCGCCTTGGCGGCCTCGGGGAGCTGGAGCCTCGTCCTCCTCGGCGCCTTCGCGATCGGTGCCGGCTATGGCCCCTCGGCACCTGCCGGCAGCGACATCCTGGCGCGCACGGCACCTAAGGGGCACCGTTCCTTGATCTTCTCGGCCAAGCAGGCGGCGGTACCCGCGGGCGGAGTTGCGGCCGGGCTGACACTGCCGCTGCTTGCGGCCCATGGCGGCTGGCACGCAGCCCTCGGCGCAAGCGTACTTGGCGCCGTCGTCATCGTCTTTCTGCTGCAGCCGCTGCGCGCGGGACTCGACGCCGGCCGCGACCGGCGGCACCGGCCCATGCTCGCGCGCATCTTCTCCCCAAAGAGCCTGACAGCACCCTTTGCAGGGCTTGCCGGCCGACCGCGTCTCGTCCTCGTGAGTTATTGCGGCTTCGGCTTCGCCTCCGTGCAGGGCTCGATCGCAGCCTTTGCCGTCACTTTCCTCGTCGAGCGCTTTCGCCTCCCGCTCGGCGACGCGGCCCTCGGCTTCACGCTCATGCAAGCCGCGGGCATCTTGGCACGCATCCTGATGGGCTGGATCGCCGACCGCGCCGGCTCCGCCCAGGCGACACTCGCGGCCCTCGCCCTCGTCTCCTCGCTCGTGCTCGCCGGCCTCGCGGCCGCGAGCGCGGCGAGTAGTGCTGCCCCCGCCGTGGCCCTCCTCGGCCTCGCCGGCTTCTTCGCGGCGAGCTGGAACGGCATCGTGCTGTCCGAAGTGGCCGCCCTCGCCCGACCCGGAGAGATCGCCGCGGCGACCGCGAGTGCGACCTTCTTCATCTTCATCGGCTACAGCCTGGCTCCGCTCGCCTTTGCCACCCTCCTGCGCGCGGTCGGAAGCTATGCCCTCGCCTTCGCGAGCCTGGCCCTCGTCTCGCTCAGCGTGACGGCCCTTCTCGCCCGTGCCCGCCGCCACCCTTGACGGAGCCACTACCCCTCGTCTTAAGTCTCTGCCGCAGCGGATGCAGGGGAAGGCCATGAGCACTCACGAGGCGATCAATCACCACGACGCGCTCATCTACACCATGGTACTGGCCTCGGCAGCCGACCAGAACATGACGGACGCGGAGTTGCGGACGATCGGCGAGATCGTGAACTATCTGCCGATCTTCAAGGATTTCAACCGCGAGCGCCTGCCCTCCGTGGCACGCGCGTGCGCGGAGCTCCTCGCCAATTCCAAGGGCCTCGAGCGCGTGCTCGGCGAAATCAAGCGTGCCTTGCCGAAGGAGCTGCGCGAGACCGCCTATGCGCTCGCCTGCGACGTCATCGCGGCCGACGGCAAGGCCTCGCAAGAAGCCCTCAGGCTGCTCGAGCTCTTGAACGAGCGGCTCGAGATCGACCAGCTATCGGCGGCCGCCATCGAGCGCGCGGCGCGCGTGCGGCACGCGACCCTGCAGCGCCACTGAGCTGCTGCGGCAGCCGCGGCGGTTAACCTTGCGCGCCCGCCATGACGAAAGGGGCCGCCCCCTTGCGGGAGCGGCCCCGATCGATGTCTCTCTTGGGTAACGGTCGGCGACGTTAGAAATCCATACCGCCCATGCCGCCCATCCCGCCCATGCCGCCGGGCATGCCGCCGTGGGCGTGGCCGGCTTCTTTCTTCTCCGGCCGCTCGGCCACCATGGCCTCGGTCGTGACGAGCAGACCCGCGATCGAGGCCGCGTCCTGCAAGGCCGTGCGCACCACCTTGGTCGGGTCGATGATGCCCGCCTTGAACATGTCGACGTATTTGTCCTCCTGGGCGTCGAAGCCGAAGCCCTGGTCCTTGCTCTCGAGCAGCTTGCCCACCACGATCGAGCCGTCGACTCCGGCATTCTCCGCGATCTGGCGGATGGGGGCCTGGAGTGCGCGCTTCACGATCTCGACCCCGTGGCGCTGGTCCTCGTTCTCGCAGGCGAGCTTGCCGAGCGCACGGCCCGCGTAGAGCAAGGCCGCCCCGCCGCCGGCCACCACCCCCTCCTCGACCGCGGCCCGGGTCGCGTGCATGGCGTCCTCGACCCGGTCCTTGCGCTCCTTCACCTCGGTCTCGGTCGCACCCCCGACCCGGATCACCGCCACCCCGCCCGCGAGCTTGGCGAGGCGCTCCTGCAGCTTCTCGCGGTCGTAGTCCGAGGTGGTCTCCTCGATCTGCGCCCGGATCTGCGTGCAGCGGCCCTGGATGTCCGACTTCTTGCCGGCACCGTCGATGATCGTGCTCTCGTCCTTGGTCAGGACCACCTTCTTGGCGCGGCCGAGCATGGCCAGGGTGACGCTCTCGAGCTTGATGCCGAGCTCCTCGCTGATCACCTCTCCGCCCGTGAGGATGGCGATGTCCTCGAGCATGGCCTTGCGGCGGTCGCCGAAGCCCGGCGCCTTGACCGCCGAGACTTTGAGCCCGCCGCGCAGCTTGTTGACCACGAGGGTTGCGAGGGCTTCGCCTTCCACGTCCTCGGCGATGACCAGAAGCGGACGGGCCGACTGCACCACCGCCTCGAGGACGGGCAGCATGGCCTGCAGGTTCGCGAGCTTCTTCTCGTGGATGAGGATGTAGGGGTTCTCGAGCTCGCAGATCATCTTGTCGGCGTTGGTCACGAAATAGGGCGAGAGATAGCCGCGGTCGAACTGCATGCCCTCCACGACCTCGAGCTCGGTCGCCAGCGACTTCGCCTCCTCGACCGTGATCACGCCTTCGTTCCCCACCTTCTGCATCGCCCGCGCGATCATCTCCCCGATCTCGCGCTCGCCGTTGGCCGAGATGGTGCCGACCTGTGCGATTTCCGCGTGGCCCGAGACCTTCTTCGAGCGCTTCTTCACGTCCTCGATCACCGCCTCGACGGCGAGGTTGATGCCGCGCTTGAGGTCCATCGGGTTCATCCCGGCGGTCACCGCCTTGATGCCCTCCTTGATGATCGCCTGCGCCAGCACGGTCGCCGTGGTGGTGCCGTCGCCGGCGATATCGCTGGTCTTGGTCGCGACCTCGCGCAGCATCTGCGCGCCCATGTTCTCGAACTTGTCCGAGAGCTCGATTTCCTTGGCGACGGTGACGCCGTCCTTGGTCATGCGCGGCGCGCCGTAGGATTTCTCCAGCACGACGTTGCGTCCCTTGGGGCCGAGCGTGACCTTGACCGCGTTGGCGAGGATATCGACGCCCCGGAGCATGCGGGCGCGCGCGTCGGCGGCGAATTTGACTTCTTTCGATGCCATCTGAATGCGTTCCTTTTCTTCGCGAATTTATTTCTGGATGATGCCCATGATGTCGGACTCTTTCATGATCAACAGCTCCTCGCCGTCGAGCTTCACTTCCGTGCCCGACCATTTGCCGAACAGGATGCGGTCGCCCTTCTTGACGTCGAGGGGATGCAGCTTGCCGTCCTCGCCCCTGGCACCCGGACCGACGGCGATCACTTCGCCTTCCATCGGCTTTTCCTGGGCGGTGTCGGGGATGATGATGCCGCCCTTGGTCTTCGCTTCGCCTTCGATGCGGCGGACCACGACCCGGTCGTGAAGCGGGCGAAACTTCATGGTGTCCTCCTTAAGATATTGAAAACGCAGGCGTTCGAGATGAGCGGCCCGCTCGTTGCGAAACCCCCGGCCGACCGCTTGACCGCGACATAGGGGCACAAGCGGCAGCCGCAAGAGGGCCCGCGAAAATTTTTAGCACTCTTCAA
>DATJAC010000080.1:0-17166 GCA_035516655.1 Alphaproteobacteria bacterium
TCGAGAGGGTGGGGGGTAACTCTCCGCGCACCCACGTCATCGTGCTGGGCAACTCGAAGGGCGGGACGGGCAAATCGACCACCGCCATGCACCTCGCGGCGGGCCTGCTCTACGGCGGCTTCGCGGTCGGTACCCTCGATCTCGACGCCGAGCAGGGCACGCTCAGCCGCTACATCGAGAACCGTGCCGGCTTCGCCGAGCGGTGCCGCTTGGCCCTTCCCATGCCGTTCCATCGCCAAGTGGCGCCGAGCGGAGCCGAAGATGCCGCGGGCCGGCGCACGGACGAGGAGGCGCGCTTCGGCGTGGCCCTGGCCGAGCTCGCGGCACGCTGCCGCTTCGTGGTGATCGACACGCCGGCCGGCGAATCTTTGCTCTCGCGCTTGGGGCACTCCTTCGCCGACACCCTCGTGACCCCGCTCAACGACAGCTTCGTCGATCTCGACGTACTCGGCCTGGTCGATCCCGAGAGTCTCAAGGTGCTGCGGCCGAGCCGTTACAGCGCCATGGTGTGGGAGATGCGGAAGGCGCGCGCGCAGCGCGACGGCGGCAGCATCGATTGGGTGCTCATGCGCAACCGCCTCGCTCACCTCGACGCGCGCAACAAGCGCGCCCTCGGCGATGTGCTCGCGGCCCTGGCGCCGAGGGTCGGCTTCCGCCTGGTGCCCGGTTTGAGCGAGCGCGTGATCTACCGCGAGCTTTTCCTCTCCGGCCTGACGCTCCTCGACCTGCGCGAGGAGGGGACCGGCGTCAAGCTCAGCATGTCGCACATCGCCGCCCGCCGCGAGCTGGGCGAGATGCTGGCCACGATCGGGCTGGCTGCGCGGGCCCAGGGGAAGGCGACGGCCGTAGTTACGTAACGTTCGCTGAAAAATAAATAAACCGCTTTGCCGTCCTCATGCCCGCGAAAACGGGTATCCAGTGTTGTCAAAGCAGTGCCTTGACGGACGTTCCTGGACACCCGCTTGCGCGGGTGTGACGACAGTGGGCAAGAACGTGCGGCAGCGATCTCCTAACGGGTCCTAAGAGTGGGGATCATCCCTACCGGCCGCAGCAACCGATTTATCCCCGCCGTCCCGTCTCCCTCTGCCGCGGTACCGGCAAATACTCGACCCCGCCGCCGTGGGCGCGCACCGGCTGCGGATAGAGCGACATGAGCTCCAAGACCTCGTTCGGCATCTCGATCGTGATGGGCAGGCCGAGCTCCTTGGCCTCCGCCGCCGTGATCGGGTAGTCGTGCGTCCAGGCACCGCTCGACAATTTTTCGGCCAGCGCCTCCGCGCGCTCGCCGGCAAGGTGCCGCTCGAGCAGCCCGCGCGCCGCGTCCTTGACCTGGGTCATCGCCTTCTGCGCCACGTCGGCGAGGATGAGGGTCTCATCTTCGATCTCAGCGATCGGCTTCTGGGCGAGGACCTTGACGAGCGAGGCCGCCGGATATTTGCCGAGCTGCGGATCGATCGGGCCCAGCACCGAATGCTTGCACATGACGATCTCGTCGGCCGCGAGGGCGATGAGGGTACCCCCCGACATCGCGTAATGGGGCACGAAGACGGTGACCTTCGCCTTGCGATCGCGCATCGCGCGCGCGATCTGCAGGGCCGCGAGGACGAGGCCGCCCGGGGTATGCAGCACGATGTCGAGCGGCACGTCGTCGTCGGTCATATGGATCGCGCGCAGCACCTCCTCCGAATCCTGCACGTCGATGTAGCGCATGAGCGGAAAGCCGAGGAAGCTCATCGTTTCCTGGCGGTGCACGAGCAGGATGACCCGCGAGCTGCGCTTGCTCTCGAGCTGCGCGATCTTGCGCTTGCGCATGGCATCGAGCATGCGCTGCCGCAGCACGGGCTGGAGTGCCGCGATGATGAAGAAAATCCACAGAATGTTCACGAACGTCATGATGTCTCCCATCGCGTGCGGCCGATCAGCGATGCCCCCAGGGGGTGAAGCCGAGGATGCCCTCGTCGGCATAATGCGGGCGGTAGCGCTGTCTCGAGCGGTGCAGGAGCGGGCCGAGCACCAGGCCGGCGACGAAACCGCCGACGTGGGCCCACCAGGCGATCCCAGCGCCTCCTGGAGAGGCCAGGACCTCCGAGGTGCCCTGCAACAGTTGCAAGAGGAACCAGAGCCCGACGAAGACGACGGCGGGGACCTCGAAGAACAAGGGCAGGAAGATGACGAGAACGAGCACGATCATGCGCGAGAGCGGAAAGAGGCGGACGTAGCAGCCGAGGATGCCCGCGATCGCTCCCGAGGCGCCGAGGGCCGGTACCTCCGCGCTCGCATTGAAGACGGCGTGGGTGACCGAGGCCAGCACGCCGCAGGCGAGATAGAAGGCGAGATAGCGCGCCGGGCCCAGCCGATCCTCGACGGCCGGGCCGAAGAGCCAGAGCGTCCACATGTTGAGGATCAGGTGGAGCCAGCCGCCGTGGACGAACATGTTCGTGGCGAAGGCGAGGTAATCGCCCGCAGCGGGGCCGCCATCGCCGTAGGCGGCAGGCATGAAGAAACGGGCAGGGACGAGTGCGAAGCGCGCGAGGAAGGCGTCGAGCTCGGCCGGACTCATGCCGATCTCGCAGAAGAAGACGGCGCAGTTGGCCGCGATCAAGCCCCAGGTGACGATTGCCAGATGGCGCGTCGGAACCGCGGTCTGGAGAGGGAACATGCGCTGGCGTCCTCGACTGCGGCAGCATAGGTCTCGCCCGCCGCCCGGGTCAAGCCGAGGCGGCACGAGAGCGGAATTCGACCAAGTTCAATCGCCTGTCCGTTCTTTATTCGTCATGCCCGCGGAAGCGGGCATCCATGGACCCCGCGTGCGCGGGGGTGACGGAAAGCAAAGCGCCCTCACTTGGCCGGATCATGCTCCAGCCGGCGTGGCCGTGCCCGCTACGTCCTCGGCCGCCTCGCCTCGGGGTCGTAAAGCGGCGCCAGGTGGAGCTCGGCCGGAACGCGCTCGCTCGCGACCTCGAGCTCGTAGCTGCCGCTCAAGAGATAATCGTCCGAGACTCCGGCCGCGTTGCGCACGTAGCCGTAGCCGATGCCCTTGCCGAGCGTGTAGCCCCAGCCCCCGCTCGTGAGCCAGCCGACGAGGGCACCATCGCGATAGATCGATTCGCGGCCGAGCAGGGTCGCCGCCGGGTCCGCGACCGTGAAGCAAGCGAGGCGCTTGGCAAGCGGCTTCGGCGCCTGCGCTGCGAGCGCCTCCTTGCCGAGGAAGGCTTGCGAGGTCGCGAGCTTGACGGCCCAGCCGAGCCCGGCCTCGAGCGGGGTCGCATCGGGTCCGATGTCGGCCCCCCAGGCGCGGTAGCCCTTCTCGAGGCGCAGCGACTCGATCGCGCGGTAGCCGGCATTGACGATGCCGTGCTCGGCACCCGCCTCCATGAGTGCCTGGTAGACGTGAAGCGCATATTCCGTCGGCACATGGAGCTCCCAGCCGAGCTCGCCCACGTACGTGACGCGAAGCGCGCGGACGGGCGCACTCGCGACCATGATCTCGCGGGCGTGCGCGAAGGGGAAGGTAGCATTGGAGAGGTCGGCGTTGCTGAGCTTGGCAAGTACTGCCCGCGCGCGCGGGCCCATGAGTGCCAACGTCGCGTAAGCCGAGCTCACGTCGACGAGGCTCGCCGCCGCGTTGGCCGGAACATTCGCCGCGATCCACGCCGCATCGTGGGTGGCGAAGCCCGTCCCGGTGACGAGATAGTAGCTGTCCTCGGCGAGCCGGGTGACGGTGAGGTCGCACTCGATGCCGCCACGCCGGTTGAGCATCTGGGTGTAGACGAGCCTGCCCGGCGGCTTCGCCACGTCGTTCGCGCAAAGCCAGCCGAGCGCCCGCTCTGCGTCGCGGCCGACGAGGAGGAACTTGGCGAAGGAAGATTGGTCGAAGAGGGCGACCGCCTCGCGCGCGGCACGGTGCTCCTCGCCCACGGCTTCGAACCAGTTCTGCCGGCCGAAGCCGTAGACGTCCGCGGGCGCTTCGCCGGCACGGGCAAACCAGTTCGGCCGCTCCCAGCCGAGCTTCGAGCCTAAAACAGCACCCGCCTCCTTGAGCCGCTCGTAGAGCGGCGAGACGCGCAACGGCCGGCCGCTCGCGTATTCCTCGTGCGGCCAGGCCATGGCGTAATGCTTGCCGTAGGCCTCGCGCGTGCGCGCGAGCACCCAGCGCTCGTCCCGGTGAGGGGCGCCGAAGCGGCGGATGTCGACGGGCCATAGATCCATGGGCGGCTCGCCGCCCGCGATCCATTCGGCGAGCGCGCGGCCGGCCCCGCCGCCGGAGGCGATGCCGAAAGCATTGAAGCCGGCGCCGACATAGAAGCCCTTCACCTCCGGCGCCTCGCCCAGGATGAAGTTGCCGTCAGGGGTGAAGGATTCCGGGCCGTTGATGAGCTCTTTGACGCCCGCGGTCGCGAGGGCTGGGACGCGCGCGAGTGCTTGGGTCATGTGCTGCTCGAAATGGTCCCAGTCGGGTTGGAGAAGGGCGAAGTGGAAGCCCTCCGGGATGCCGCGCTCGGCCCATGGCTTGGGGTCGGGCTCGTAGCCGCCCATGACGAGGCCGCCGACTTCCTCCTTGAAGTAGATCAGGCGGTCGGGGTCGCGCAGCGTAGGCAGGTTGCGCGGCACGCCCGCGATCGGCTCGGTGATCATGTATTGGTGCTGGAGCGACTGGAGCGGCACGGCGGCACCCGCCATGCGGCCGACCTCCTTGGCCCATTGGCCGGCGCAATTGACCACGATTTCGCACCTGATCCGGCCGCGCGCGGTCGCGACCCCCGCGGCACGGCCCTTCTCGACGAGCACGCCGGTCACGGGGCAATCCTCGAGGATGCGCACCCCGCCCTGGCGCGCACCCCGCGCGAGGGCCGCCGTGAGGTCCGCGGGATTGACCTGGCCATCGGTCGGCAGGAAGGCGGCCCCCACGAGGTCGGCACTGTCCATGATCGGCCAGAGCGACTGCGCCTCCCGTGGCGTGAGCAGATGCATCTCCAGCCCGAAGCTCTTGGCGGTGGTCGCCTGTCGCCTGATCTCGATCATGCGCGCCTCGTTGCAGGCGAGGCGCAAGCCGCCGTGGCGCTTCCAGCCGGTCGCCTGGCCGGTTTCGGCTTCGAGCCGTTCGTAGAGCTCGACCGAGTATTTGAGGAGCTGGGTGACGTTGGCCGAGGTGCGCAGCTGGCCGACGAGGCCAGCTGCATGGAAGCTCGAGCCGCTCGCGAGCTTGTGCCGCTCGAGCAGCACCACGTCGCGCCAGCCGAGCTTGGCGAGATGATAGGCGGTGCTGCAGCCGATGATGCCGCCGCCGATGATGACCGCCCGCGCCGTCATGGGAAAATCGCTCACGGCCGCACGCTCGGGCGCTCGAATGCGGCATAGATGCGCTCGAACCGCGCCAGGTTCTCCGCGGTATAGGCGGCGTAGTCGAAGTCGATCGCGGAGCAAATCTCCGAGACCATGCTCCACATTGCCTCGCGCAGGAGCGAGGCGCATTTCATCGCCTGGAAACGGCGGCGGCGTGTGGCGTCGGCCGGACGGCCATAGTACGCCTCGAGCATCCGGAGCTCGTCGGCTGGAGCGAGATCGGCGTTCGAGGCGAGATTGGCGAGATCGAAGAGGGCCGAGTTGAAGCCGGCGTAGTCCCAATCGACAAGCCAGAGCCGCTTGCCCGCGTCGATGAAGTTGGCGGCGAGCAGGTCGTTATGGGCGAAGACGAGCTCGATGGCGCCGACCGCCTGCTCGAGCCGAGCGGCGATCTCCATGAGCCGCGGCAGCCGTGCCGCATGCGCGCTGCCGGCGGCCGAGAGCGTATGGGCGTAGTCGCGCAGGACGTGGAAGACCCAGAAGGCAAGCACGGGTCCGCGCAGGTACTTGGGCATCTCGGTATGGACGCGCTGCAAGAGCGGCACGATGCGCGCGAGCATCGCGGGTGCGCGCAGCTCGGCGGCCGTAAGCGTGCGCCCCTCGACGAAGCGCATGACGATCGCCCCCGGCTCGTGATGGAGGATCTCGGGCGAGATGCCGGCCTGGAAGGCGGCCTCGGCGGCCGCGAGCTCGTTGAAGCGCATCACGCCGTGGATCGGAATGTCGCCGCCGATGCGCACGACGTAGCGCTCGCCTCGCTGCCGCACCAGGAAATTCCGGTTGGTGATGCCGCCCTTGAGCGGCTCGATCTCGAGCGGGCCGGACCAGAAGCCGAGATTGAGCGCGCGCTCGCGCGCATCACCCGGCGGGCCGCTACTGCTCATCGCAGCGCCGGCATCACGTCCTTGGCGAACCAGCGGAGCTGCTCCTTGAACTCCTTGGGCGGGATGCCCTCGGCCCAATGGATCATGAAGTGCTCGAGGCCGGGGTATTTCCTGGCGATCGACTTGATGCCTTTGATGACGTGGGACGGCGGGCCGCAGAACCAGGCCTTCTGCTCGATCCCGTCGGCGAGGGTGGGCACGCGCGCGGGGGCCCCGGGCATGCCCCAGCTCCGCCCCTCTTCGTCGGCGTAGCGCACGAAGCCGAAGGGGGCGAACCATTTATAGCGCTCGTCGTGCGCGGGTTCGAGTCGGCGCACGGCCTCCGCCCGGCTCTCGGCGAGATAGACGCCCGCCCCCCAGATCACGTCCTCGCCGAGCTTCTTCGCCCGGCCGTGCTCGGCACAGGCGGCGTGGTATTGCCTGACCACGTCGTCGAGGATCTTCTCGCCGTTCAGCGTGACCATCGCCTTGAAGCCGTACTTCGCCATCATCGCGATCGACTTCCCGCTCGCGATCGGCATCCAGATCTCGACCGGCAGGTGTTTGGGCCGCGGGATGACGGTGATCTCCTCGAGGCGATAGCCGCGGTAGTCGACCGGCGGGGGGCACTCGAAGTACTTGCCCTTGTGGTGGAAGGCCTCCTCGTTGAAGCATTTAAGGAGAAGCTGGAGCCCTTCCTCGAAATAGGCGCGATTGGCCTCCGCGTCGAGGAGCGGGGCGCCGAAGGTCTCCACCTCCCGCGTATGATAGCCGCGCCCGATGCCCATGACGATGCGCCCGTCGGTCACGATGTCGGCCATGGCGTAATCTTCGGCGAGGCGGATCGGGTGCCACATCGGCAGCACGTTGAAGGCGCAGCCGAGCTTCAGGCGCTTGGTCTGGGTGGCGAGCCACAAGCCGAGCTGGATCAGGTTGGGCAGGCACTCGTAGCCCTCGCGTTGGAAATGATGCTCGGCCGTCCACAGCACGTCGTAGCCGAGCCGGTCCATGGTCCTGGCTATGTCGCGCGCGGTCGCGAAGGCCTCGCGCAGGCGCTCGCTCGCATAGCGCCGCTCGTTCGCCGGCGTGCCCGCGAGGCCGACGTTGTCGAGCTCGATCTGGCCGACGTAGAGAACGTGGAAATGCTTGATCATGGCGAGCCGAGGATGCCTGCTTTCGCCGCCTGCGACAAGGCCATCGGGGCGCGGGCGCGCGTCGCCAAGGAACGGTCGACGCCGGCGCTGGCGGCGGCTAGGATCGCGCGTTGGGCGGTCTCGGGCCCGAGCTCACACCTCTCCATGATGAGGTCGCGCGATGTTCTCGCTCGCTGGAAAGATCTGCGTCGTCACCGGTGCCAGTCGCGGATTGGGCCGCGCGATGGCGCTCGCCTTCGCCGAGCAGGGGGCCGACGTGGTCGCCGCAGCGCGGAGCCGCGATGACCTCGAGGCGCTCGCGCGGGAGATCGAGGCCAAGGGACGCCGCGCACTCGTGCAAGAGACCGACGTGACCGACCTCGGCCAGCTTCAGGCGCTTGCCGACAAGGCACTCGCGGCCTTCGGCCGTATCGATGCCTGGGTCAACAACGCGGGCGGCTTTGTGGCCGATCCCGGCGGCATGAGCGAATGGCTCGACGTCACCGAGAGCGGCTGGGAGGCCATGATCCGGCTCAACCTGACCGCTCAGGTCTTCGGCGCCCAGGCCGCCGCGCGCGCGATGCGCGCCTCCGGCCGGGGCGGGGTCATTCTCTTCCTGAGCTCGATCGACAGCCTCTATGCCGCCCCCGGTGGAGAGGGCATCTACGCGGCCTGCAAGGCGGCCCTCAACAGCATCGTCCAATCCATGGCGATCGAGCTCGGCCAATACGGCATCCGCGTGAACGCCTTGGCACCTGCCATCGTCGAGACTCCGCTCACGGCCCCCTGGCTCAAGACGACGGCCGAGCGGAACGAGCGCGCCGCCTTCTACCCGCTGCGCCGCGTCGGCCAGCCGGCGGACGTGGCGGCCGCCGCGGTCTATTTCGCCTCCGACGAGGCGGCCTGGGTGTCCGGTGCCGTCCTTTTGGTTTCGGGCGGGGCGGTGATGACGAGCGATCCCTATCGCTATCTCCTCCGCGTCAATCGCGATCTCCTCGAGGCACCTTAGCCGGCCCCCGAGGCCGCGGCCGCGCCGCTATTCTCCCACCCCCAGCTCGGACTGATAGCGCAAGGTCGCCACACGGTCGGCCTTCTCCGTGAGGAGCGGGTCGGCGGGTGCGCCTTTGACGTAATGGTCGAGGAACGCGAGGCTGTAGGCCGCGATCGTGCGTCGGAACGCGGCCCCGTTGATGGACCAGGCGGAATGGTCCGCACCCTTGAACTCGACATAGTATTTGGGTGCGGGCGTCTGGTCGTAGGCGCCGAGCGGGGCGCTGAGTGCGGCGGTCATGCGATCGAGCGCGCCCGCCTGGTACATGACGGGGACGCTCAGGCGCTCGAGCGCGCGATACCAGAGGAAGGGCCGGCTGTAGGCGGCGAAGGCCAGGACGGCCTTCACATCCGGAAGCTTCCAGCCGGGCCAGGCGCCGGCGAGGCCGAGGACGGTGAAGCCGCCGAGCGAATGGCCGGCAAGGGCGAGCTCGGTGAAATCGAGGCGGTCGCGCCAGCGCGCGTCGGTCTCGAGGGCCGCGAGGAGATGGCGGAGGTCGTCCGCCCGGTCGCGGTAGGTGGCCTCGCTCCACATCTCCGGCTTGCCGAAGGGCGCTTCCGGCGGCGGGGCCTTGGTACCCGCCACGCACAGGTTGTCGCGATGGCTCGGTGCGAAGACGGCGTAGCCGGCCCGCGCGAAGGCGCTCATGAGAAAGCCCGATTGGGCGGCACAGCCGTTATAGCCGTGGGAGAAGAGAATGAGCGGCGCCTTGCCGCCCTCGGTCCGCTCGGGCGGCCAGACCGTGACCGTGAGGCCGGCGAGCGAGACGGTCTCCTCGGCGGCCGGAGCCGCCGCCGCCGAAAGGGTCAGGGCGGACAGGACGGCCAAGAGGGAGAGGAATATGCGGCCAAGCTGCCGGGCGGACCGCCGGGAGATGAGCATGGACGACATACGACCCGGGGCGGCCGGCCTTGCGTACACTTGGCGCAAAATTCGCCGCGGCGGGGTGGGGCTCAGGCGGCGAGCAGATGGCGGAACTGCTCCTCGCCGCGCGGGCTGAAGCGCACGATCCGCGTGCCCGGCTCGCGGCGCGCCCATTTGAGCTCGTAGATCCGCGCCAGGAGGGCAGCACCGAGCGCACCCGCGAGATGGCTGCGTCGCGCACTCCAATCGAGGCAGCTCCGGCAGAGCGGGCGCTGCAGCACCGCAATGGGCGCGAGGGCAATGCCGAAATCGGCCACGAAGTGCCGCCCCTTCGGCGTCAGACGCAACTCGCCCTCGCCGAGCTCGAGCAGCCGGCGGCGTGCCAGGCTGTCGAAGAGCGCCACACCGAGCTCGCCTGCGAGATGGTCGTAGCAGACGCGCGCGTGCCGCAACGCCGGGTCCTTGGGCCCCGGGCGGGTGCGCAGCTGGCCGGTGCGCGCGGCGAGTCCCATCAACCCCTCGAGTACCGCGGCGACATCCGAGCCCGTCAGGCGGAAATAGCGGTGTCGGCCCTGCTTCTCGACCGCGAGCAGGCCGCCCGCCGCGAGCTTGGCGAGATGGGAGCTTGCCGTGGGCAAGCCGACCCCGGCCTCCGCCGCGAGCTCGCTTGCGGTGAGGGCAGCCCCGCTCAGGAGGGCCGTGAGCATGTTGGCGCGCGCGGGGTCGCCCACGAGGGCGGCCAAGCCAGCGATCTGCGGCCCGGCCTTCATAGGAAGATCATTCTTCATCGTTCGATGGTAATCGAACTATGAGTGCCGCGCAAGCGGCTATCTTGGCACCGGCGCAGGAGCAAGGAGGGCACCCCGTGACCATCACCGTCTTCATCCGCTACCGGCTCGATCCCTTCAAGCGCTCGGCCTTCGCGGAATATGCGCGTCGTTGGCTCGCCATCATCCCGCGCTGCGGCGGGCGGGACGTGGGCTACTGGCTGCCCCACGAGGGGACGAACGACATTGCCTACGGGCTCATCTCCTTCGCGAGCCTCGCCGATTACGAGGCGTATCGCGCCCGCCTCAAGGTCGATCCCGAGGGGGTGGCCAATTTCCGCTTCGCGGAGGAGGAGCGCTTCATCCTGGCCGAGGAGCGCAGCTTCCTCGCCCGTGTCGAATGAGGCGGCAACCCGCCCATCCCGGCACCGCTCCCGCTTGAACTGGCGGCACCCTCGGGCGCACACTATCTCATCCCGAGGAGCGCGGCGGCTCGAGCGCGAGAGTCCGGCGATGGGGAAAGACAGCGGCAAGCTACCTGATGGCGCGGCAAGGACGGCGGGGATCGCCGAATTCCTCGCTGAGGTGGCGCGCACGCCGGCACCCCGGCCGGCGGAGGGCCGGGGACGGCTCATCTTCGCCATGGACGCGACCGCGAGCCGCGAGCCGACCTGGGACCGCGCGTGCAAAATCCAAGGCGAGATGTTCAAGGCGACCGAGGGCTTGGGCGGGCTCGACGTGCAGCTCGTCTTCTACCGCGGCTTCGGCGAATGCAAGACGAGCCCTTGGGTCTCCGACGCCGGCGCCCTCGTGCGCAGCATGACGGCGGTCTTCTGCCTCGCCGGCCAGACCCAGATCGCCAAGGTGCTGCGCCACGCCCTCGTCGAGACCAAAGTGCGCAAGGTCAACGCGCTCGTCTTCGTGGGCGACTGCATGGAGGAGAACGTCGACGAGCTCGCCCAGCTCGGCGGCGTGCTCGGGCTCCTGGGCGTGCCCTGCTTCATGTTCCACGAGGGCGCCGATCCCATAGCAGGGCGCGCCTTCAAGGAGATCGCCCGGCTCTCCCACGGCGCCTATTGCGCCTTCGACGCGGCGAGTGCCCAGCAGCTCAAGGACCTCTTGAGTGCCGTCGCCGTCTACGCCGCCGGCGGGCGCAAGGCGTTGGCACACTACGGCAAGAGCAAGGGCGGGGTGGTGCTCCAGCTCACCCATCAGCTCGGCTAGGGGCGGGGATGCTCGCCTATCTCCTCCTCGGCACCGCCTTTCTCATGAGCCTCCTCCTGCTCGCGCGCTGGGCGGCCGCCGCCGATCCGGGTGCCCTCGTCAAAGGCGTGCGCTACGGCGGCGGTGCCGCCGCGGCGGGGCTTGCGCTCTATCTCGTCGTCTCCGGCCGCTGGCCCTTGGCCATCGCTGCGGTCAGCTCGGTCCTGCCGTTCGTGCTGCGCTGGCGCGCGGTGTGGAACCGTGCGAAGGCCGCGGCCGGCCCGCGCCCGGGTCAACGCTCGGAGGTCGTGACCGCCATGCTGCGCATGACCCTCGATCATGACAGCGGGGCCATGACCGGCAGCGTGCTCGCCGGCACCGCGGCCGGACGGGAGCTCGAGAGCCTGACCCGCGCCGAGCTCGCCTCCCTTCTCGCGGAATGCGAGAGCCGCGATCCGCCCTCGGTCCCGCTCCTCGAGAGCTACCTCGAGCGCCGCTTCGGCGCCGATTGGCGCGAGGAGGCGGAGGCCGGCCGGGCGGGTGGGAGCGGCGATGGCGAGCGCAGCTCCGCGCGCGGGCGGCCACGCTCGTCGAACTTCATGAGCCGCGAGGAGGCGCTGCAGATCCTCGGGCTCGCCGAGGGAGTCGACAGCGAGGAGATCAAGGAGGCCTACCGCCGGCTCATGCTCAAGCTTCATCCCGATCACGGCGGCTCGGGCTACTTGGCCGCCAAGCTCAACCAGGCCAAGGACGTCCTCCTGGGCGGCTAAGGGGTTCCCGTTGCCATCCCCGCTTCGCTATGGCACAAAGCAGCCCGCTCCGCGCCCCGGGCCGCTTGCCCCGGAACGAGAGAGATCGGCGCGAGCCCCGAAACGAGAGCGAAGAGAGCGCACGAGCGCCGGACGGAGCTCATGAACCAGCGCGTACGCAAGGCCATCTTCCCGGTCGGCGGTCTCGGCACCCGCTTTCTGCCCGCGACCAAGGCGATGCCCAAGGAGATGCTGCCGGTCGTCGACAAGCCGCTCATCCAATATGCCGTCGAGGAGGCCGCGGCGGCCGGCATCGAGGATTTCATTTTCGTGACCGGGCGCGGCAAGACCGCGATCGAGGACCATTTCGACCATTCCTACGAGCTCGAGCGCGTGCTCGGCGAGCGCGGCAAGACGCAGGAGATCGAGGAGTTGCGCCGCTGGCTGCCCAAGCCCGGCCATGTCGCCTACACGCGCCAGCAGGAGCCGCTCGGCCTCGGCCATGCGGTGTGGTGCGCACGCCATCTCATCGACGACGAGCCCTTCGCCGTGCTCCTGGCGGACGACCTCGTGCTCTCGGACGTCCCTTGCCTCAAGCAGATGGTCGACGCCCACACCGAGGTCGGCGGCAACATGGTCGCCGTCATGGAGGTGCCGCGCGCGCAGACCAACCGCTACGGCGTGCTCGACGTGGCGCGCGAGCACGGCAGGCTCGTCGAGGTCAAGGGCCTGGTCGAGAAGCCGCAGCCCGAGAAGGCGCCCTCCACCCTCACCATCATCGGCCGCTATATCCTCCAGCCCGAGGTGATGGAGCACCTCGATCGCCGCGAGCGCGGCGCGGGCGGGGAGATCCAGCTCACCGACGCGCTCGCGCGCTCCCTCGGCCACGGCCCCTTCCACGGCCTGCGCTTCGAGGGCCGGCGCTTCGACTGCGGCGACAAGATCGGCTTCTTCGAGGCCAACATCGCCTTCGCCATGCAGCGCGACGACCTCGGCCCGGCGGTGCGCGAGGTGATCGAGCGCTACGCCGAGCACCTCAGCCCGCGGGCCAGGCTGGCGCGCTGAGCGCAGCACGGCGCGCGAAGCCAGCCGAGGAGGCCCCTCATGCGCATCGCCATGGTCGGGAGCGGCTATGTCGGCCTCGTCTCCGGCGCCTGCTTCTCGGAGTTCGGCATCGAGGTGGTGTGCGTCGACAAGGACGCGGGCAAGATCGCGCGCCTCAGGCGCGGCGAGATCCCCATCTTCGAGCCGGGCCTCGAGGCTCTCATCGCGAGCAACGCCAAGGACGGCCGGCTCTCTTTCACGACCGAGCTCGCGGCCGCGGTGGGCGAGGCCGACGCCGTCTTCATCGCGGTCGGCACGCCGAGCCGGCGCGGCGACGGCCATGCCGACCTGAGCTACGTCTATGCCGCGGCGCGCGAGATCGCGGCGGCGCTTTCGGGCTATACGGTCGTCGTCACCAAGTCGACCGTCCCCGTCGGCACCGGGCGCGAGGTCGAGCGCATCATCCGCGAGCTCAGGCCCGACGCCGATTTCGACATGGCCTCGAACCCGGAGTTCCTGCGCGAAGGCTCGGCGATCGGCGACTTCATGCGCCCGGACCGGGTCGTCATCGGCGCCGAGGGCAGCCGCGCGCGCGAGCTCATGCAGGGCGTCTATCGCCCGCTCTACCTCAACGAGACGCCGATCATCTTCACCGGGCTCGAGACTGCGGAGCTCATCAAATATGCGGCCAACAGCTTTCTGGCACTCAAGGTCAGCTTCATCAACGAGATCGCCGATCTCTCCGAGAGGCTCGGCACCGACGTGCACGACGTGGCGCGCGGCATCGGGCTCGATGGGCGCATCGGGCGCAAGTTCCTTCATCCCGGTCCCGGCTACGGCGGCTCCTGCTTTCCCAAGGATACCGTGGCCCTCGTGCGCACCGCACAGGAGGCGGGCATGCGCCTGCGCATCGTCGAGACGGTCGTCGAGGTCAACTCCGCGCGCAAGGCCCGCATGGCGGAGAAAGTGATCGCCGCTTGCGGCGGCTCGCTCGCCGGCAAGACGATCGCCGTGCTCGGCCTCACCTTCAAGCCCAACACCGACGACATGCGCGAGTCCGCGAGCCTCGAGGTGGTGCCGGCCCTCGCGCGTGCGGGGGCCGTCGTCCGCGCCTTCGATCCCGAGGGCATGGCCGAGGCCAAGAAGCATCTCCACGACGTGGTCTGGTGCTCGAGCGCTTACGAAGCCATGGAAGGTGCCGACGCGCTCGCCATCCTGACCGAATGGAACGAGTTCCGCGCCCTCGACCTCCAGCGCGTGAAGACGCTCCTCAAGACGCCGATCGTGGTCGACTATCGCAACATCTACCGCCCCGAGGAGATGGCGGCCGCGGGCTTCCGCTACAGCTCCCTCGGCCGGCCCTCGGTCGAGCCCGCGTGATGTGTCCTCGTCCTTCGAGACGGGCCTGCGGCCCTCCTCAGGACGAGGACATAGGCAGTATTTGCCGGCCGCCTCAACCTGAGGAGCGCGCAAAGCGCGCGTCTCGAAGGGCGAGGCGGATAAGCGCGACGACTCGGGCGACCGCGGGTTGCGACCGCCGCACAAGCGAGGATTGCCGGGCATGAAGGGCCACGCATTCGAACCGAGCATTCTGCGCGAGTACGACATCCGCGGCATCGTCGGCGAGACGCTTGGGGCCGAGGACGCGCGCGCCTTGGGATGCGCCTTCGGCTCGACCTTGGCACGCGCCGGCGGGAAGCGCTGTGCCCTCGGCCGCGACGGACGGCTGAGCTCGCCCGAGCTCGCCACGGCACTCGGCGAGGGGCTGGCGTCCACCGGCCTCGAGGTCGTCCGCGTCGGCCTCGGCCCCACGCCCATGCCCTACTTCGCGGGCAAGCACCTCGGCTGCGACGGGGCGGTGATGGTGACGGGCTCGCACAATCCGCCCGACCACAACGGCTTCAAGATGGTGCTCCGCGGGGCCGCCGTCTACGGCGAGGACATTCGCCGCCTCGGAGCACTCGCGGCCAAGGGCGATTTCGTGGCGGGCCGCGGCCGCTTCGGCGACCGCCCCGTGCTCGAGGATTACGTGGCGCGGCTCGCCGCCGACGCCGCCCTCGCCCGGCCGCTCAAGGTGGCGTGGGATGCGGGGAACGGGGCCGCGGGCGAGGCCAAGGCGCTCCTCGTCCAGCACCTGCCCGGCGAGCATATCCTCCTCAACGAGCGGATCGACGGCACCTTCCCCTCGCACCATCCCGATCCGACCGTGCCGGAGAACCTCGTGGAGTTGCGCACGGCCGTGCTCGCGCACGCTTGCGATCTCGGCATCGCCTTCGACGGTGACGGCGATCGCATCGGCGTGCTCGACGGCAAGGGGCGCATCCTGTGGGGCGACCAGTTTCTCGTCTTCCTCGCCCGCGACGTCCTCCGCACGCACCCGGGGACGACCGTCATCGCCGACGTCAAGGCGAGCCAGGTGCTGTTCGACGAGATCGCGCGCATGGGAGGCCGGCCGCTGATGTGGCGCTCCGGCCATTCGCTGATCAAGGCCAAGATGGCCGAGACCGGCGCCCTGCTCGCGGGCGAGATGAGCGGGCACATCTTTTTCGCCGATCGCTACTACGGCTACGACGACGCCCTCTACGCGGCGGTGCGCCTCTTGAACGTGGTGGCGGGGACGCCGGATAGTCTCGCCGACCTCGCCGACCGGCTGCCGCGCGTGGTCAATACCCCCGAGCTGCGCATCCCCTGCGGCGACGAGCGCAAGTTCGACGTGATCGCAGAGGTCAAGGGGCTGCTCGAGCGGGAGAATGCCGAGCTCAGTGCCATCGACGGCGTGCGGGTAAAGACTGCCGACGGCTGGTGGCTGCTGCGCGCCTCGAACACCCAGGCGGTTCTCGTCGCCCGCTGCGAGGGGGCAAGCGAGCCGGCCCTCGCCCGGCTCAAGTCGGCTCTCGGCAAGGCACTCGCGGCGAGCGGGGTCGAGCTGCCGGCAGGCTGACCATGGGCCGCATTTCGCCGCAAAAGGCAGTCACCGACTACTTCTTCTACGGCACGCTCTTGGACGCCGACGTGCGGCGCCTGGTCTTTGGGCCGGACGCGGAGCACTTGACGCTGCTGCCGGGGAAACTTTGGGGCTACCGGCGGATGGCGAAGCACAGCTCGAGTGTCCCCGTGCTCGTCCCGCGCCCCGGCGCCTCGGTCGCGGGGCTCCTCGTCCGCGGGCTCGACCGGCGGCAAACGGGACGGCTCCTGCATTACGAAGGGCGCAATTATCGCCGGATGCCCTGCGCGATACGACTCGCCGGCGCCGGCGCGGCCGAGGCGATCGTCTATGTGGGTGCCCGCCCCACCCCGCTCGGCCGCACGCCCTGGCGCCTTGACGCATGGCAGCGCCGCTCCAAGCGGGCCTATCTCAAGCTCGCAGCCCTCTGGCTCGCGGCCTACCGTCCGGCCGCTTACGAGACATGCTGCCGCGTGCGCTGGGTCAAGCGCTGGGCCGCGCGCGCGTGAGACAGGGAGCTATTGCCGGAGGGCGGCGAGGGCGCGCTCATTGCCGGGGTTGAGGATGACGCACTCGCCCCGCTTGCGATGGATCTTGCTGCAGACGGCACGGGCCTCGCCGGCGCTCAAGCCGAGGAGACGGGCGCGATAAACCGTGCTGCGCCCGGCCCGGCTCTCGGCAATCGAGATGGTGGCCCGGCGCAATCCGACGGTCGCGCGCTTGATGCGCAAGGCCGCTGCCTGGGCCTGGGCGTGGTGGGCGTAGGCCCCCACCTGAATGCCCCATCGGTTCGTGTGCACCGCATGCACCTCGTTGGCGTCGTCGCTCTCGACCATCGCGAGGGCCGGCGCCGTGCGCGGATGCACGATGGGGGCCTCGCTTCGGTCGCCCTGGCCGGAGCCGTCATCGAGCGGTGCCGTGGTCACGGCGACAATCGGGCCCGCGGGAAGAAATTGCCGCGCCGGGTCGGCTGCGGAGACTGCTGCCGCCGCTGCGGCCGGCTCCGCCGCCGGGACCGGCACCGCTGCGGGGACTGGCGCCGCGGCGGCTGCCGGGGCTGGCGCGACCGCGGGGGCTGCGGCGGCGGGTGCCGCCACGGCAATTGCTTGCACCGGGACCGCTTGGGCGGGCAGGGTGTTGCTGGCCTCGCGGATGACGGGCCGCGCGGCAAAGCCGCGGTCCAAGAGCCGCATCATGGTGCGGTC
>DATJAC010000081.1:0-2334 GCA_035516655.1 Alphaproteobacteria bacterium
TTCCTGCGGGCGGCCGCTCTCGGCGGGGACCGCCACCGCCGTGGGCGCGCCCGCGAGGAGAGCGATCCTGTCGGTCTCGATGAGCGCGTTGATGACGAAGGCGCTTCCCGTCTGGCGCTGGCATTCGCGGCAGTGGCAGCAGTGCACGAACATCGGTGCCGAGGCGAGGCGATAGCGCACTTTTCCGCAGGCACAGCCGCCTTCGAGGCCATCTTTCATCTGATCCCTCCAGCTTGCATGCCCCTCCCGCCGGCCGATGCGCCGAAATGCCTCACGTCGCGGGGCCGGCGAAGAGAAGCAGATTTCCGTCCGGGTCTTTGACGATGAAGTCGATAGCATCCCACGGTTCGTGCTTGAGCGTCTGATGGAAGGCAACGTCGGCCGCTTGAAACTCCCGGAAGAGCTGCTCGACCTCGGCGGCGCTATCGACCGTGACGGCAGCCGACAGCAGGCTCTCGCGCTCCCTGACCCGGCCGTCGATCACCGGAGCAGCGACGCAACGGAGGTTGAGCCGCGCCCCGTCTCTTTTCACCTGGCCATAGAAGGGCGGCTCGCCATAGACGAATGCGATCGTGAAGCCGAGCTTCCGGGTGAAGAAGTCGCATGATTTTTTTATGTCGACGACGAACAACTGGGGCTCGGCGGCCGTGAGGACGGGCCTGGGCGAGGTCCGGCTTGCTTGCTCTGGCATGGCGTCGGCTCCCGATCTTCTGTGCCCGCGCGCTCAGTCGCTGCGATAGCGCGCGATCACCGCCTCGTCCACCTCAACGCCTAGGCCCGGGCCTTGGGGTACCGCCATGAAGCCGTGCCGGGCCACGACCGCGTCGCCGAACGGGCTCGCCTCGAGGTCGCAGTAGAAGCGCTCGCAGGGGATTTCCTCCTCGAGGGCTGCGATCACGTGCAAGGTCGCGATGAGGCCGGGGCCGAAATAAGGCGAGTGGGGGATCACGGCGGACTTACGCTCGCGCGCCAAAGCCACGATCCGCGAGAGTTCCGTGAGCCCGCCGATCTTGGTGACGCTCGGCTGCAGGTAGGTCACCGCGCGCGCCTCGATCATGCGCGCGAAATCGGCATTGGCGTTGGCGTTCTCGCCGGCGGCGAGCGGCACGCCACTCTCGGCCTGGATGCGCGCGAGGCCGGCGAAATCCTCGGGCGGCCACAGCGGCTCCTCGAGCCACATGAGATCGTAGACCGCAAAGCGCCTGGCCATGGCGAGGGCCTCCGCGAACGGCCACGGGCAGTTGGTATCGACGATCAAGGCCACCTTGTCGCCGATCGCACTGCGCGCGGCCTTGAGGGCTGCCTCGTTCGTCTCGTGGAGCTTGACGTGGCGGTAGCCGCGCTCGACCGCCTCCGCGGCATTGCGCGCCACCAGGGCGGGCTCGCCGTAGCGCAGCAGGCTGGCATAGGCGGGCACCTGCGCCTTGCCGGCGGAGCCGAGCAGGCGGTGAAGCGGTACCCCCGCGGCCTGGCCGGCGATGTCCCAAAGTGCAATGTCGAGGCCCGAGAGGGCGAAGACCATGGCGCCGCCGCGGCCGAAGTTGTGCAGCTTTTGCTGCAGCTCGGCCGCGAGGGCCGCCGGTGCGCCGCACTCGCGTCCGATGCAATGCGGGACGACGGCCGTCTCGAGGGCCGCCTTGGTGGCCGGGATCGCGTTGTAGCCGAAGGCCTCGCCCCAGCCCACGAGCCCCTCGTCGGTCGCGACGCGGACGAGGAGCGTGTCCATCGTGGTCCAGCTGATGCCGCCGATGCTGTGGCCGGGGCCGCCATGGCGGTAGGGAACGCGGATGAGGATCGGCTCGATCGCAGTGATTTTCATGGCACGGTTAGGCTCCGGTCGCGGCTTCGTCGCAGCGTCGCCAAGCGGGCGGGCGGGGGATATGATCGGCCCTCGGTGCGCCCCGCACCCCGCACGCAAGCGAGGCCGTCGCATGTCGCAGGATCTTTTCGCCCTCACCGGCAAGGTTGCGCTCATCACCGGAAGCTCGCAAGGGCTCGGCTGGGAGATGGCGAAGGCGTTGGCCGAGGCGGGAGCCGTGGCCGTCCTCAACGGCCGCGACGAGGCGAGGCTCTCGGCCGGCGTGGCCGAGCTCGAGCGGCTCGGCCTCCGCGCCGAGGCCGCGGCGTTCGATGTCCTGGATGAAGCGGGCGCGCGCGCGGCGGTCGATCGCATCGCCGAGCGCCATGGCCGCCTCGACATCCTCGTGAGCAACGCCGGCGTGCAGCATCGCCGCACGCTCGGGGAGTGGCAGATGGCCGACTGGCGCCGCGTGCTCGCGACCAATCTCGATGCCTGCTTCGTCCTCGCCCAGGCGGCGGCGCGGCACATGGTCC
>DATJAC010000082.1:0-2768 GCA_035516655.1 Alphaproteobacteria bacterium
CTCCCTGCCAAGGCGCTGATCCGCCCCAAGAAATTGGATCTGTTCCGGTGAGGTGCGCGATGCCAACTTTTGGTATCACAGGATTTGCACCCCCTCCCCAACCCTCCCCCCTCGAGGGCTACCGGATGCACACATCTTTGCGCCACCGCCGGTTGCGATTAATCCCTCGCCCGCTTGCGGGAGAGGGAAGGGGCCCATCGCGAAGCGATGGGAAGGGTGAGGGAATGCCGGACGTCGGTGCCGTCCCTCACCCTCCCACGGCCTTGCGGCCGCGGGTCCCTCCCTCTCCCGCAAGCGGGCGAGGGGATTTACGCACCCAGCGCCTCGAGAACATGCGTGAGTCTCGTAGCGTCAAGGGGGAGGGTTGCGGGAAGGGGGCGGCCCCATGAGCACGGTCGTCGCCCTTTGCGGTGGCGTGGGCGGGGCCAAGCTCGCCCTCGGCCTCTACCGCGTGCTCGCCCCCGGCCGGCTCATCGTCGCCGTCAACACGGGCGACGATTTCGCGCACCTCGGGCTCCACGTCTCGCCCGACCTCGATACCGTGATGTATACGCTTGCCGGCCTCGACAATCCCGAGACCGGCTGGGGCCGGTGCCACGAGAGCTGGGGCTTCATGGCTGCCCTCGAGGCGCTCGGGGGCGAGAGCTGGTTCCGCCTGGGCGACGGCGATCTCGCGACCCACGTCGAGCGCACCCGGCGCCTCGCCGCGGGCGAGAGCCTCACGGCGGTCTGTGCCGACTTCGCCCAACGCCTCGGCATCCATGCGAGACTCCTGCCGATGAGCGACGACCCGGTGCGCACGCTCATCCACACCGCCGATGGGGTGCTGCCGTTCCAGCATTATTTCGTGCGCCTGCGCGCCGAGCCGGCCGCCCGCGGCATCAGCTTCGAGGGTGCCGAGCGGGCGCGTCCCAGCCCGGCCTTGCTCGCGGCCCTGGCGGCCCCCGAGCTCGAGCTCGTGGTGATCTGTCCCTCCAATCCCTACTTGAGCGTCGATCCGATCCTTGCCCTTCCGGGCTTGCGCGCGGCCCTCGCTCGCGCGCAGGTACCCGTCGTCGCGGTCTCGCCCATCATCGGCGGGGCGGCCGTCAAGGGCCCCACCGCCAAGATCATGGCCGAGCTCGGCGTGCCGCGCACGCAAGCGGCGATCGCGCGGCATTACGAGGGCCTGATCGACGGCCTCGTAATCGACGAGGCGGATGCCGGCGAGGCGGGGGACGTGAGCCTCCCGCTCGAGATCACGGCCACGCGCATGGTGAGCCTCGAGGATCGCGAGGCGCTCGCCCGCCGGGTGCTCGCCTTCGGCAAGCGGCTCGCCGGCGGAGCGCCGAGTGCCGCGGCCGCTGCAAGCGGAGCCGGCAGGTGACGGCGGCGCGCATTTACGCGGTGGTCCCCGCCAAGGACCTCGGGCGGGCGAAGGAGCGCCTCGCCGGGCTCCTCAGCTCGGAAGAGCGCCGCGGCCTCGCGCGGGCCATGCTCGAGGACCTGCTCAAGACCCTGGCCGAGGTGCCAGCGCTTGCCGGCATCCTCGTGGTGACGCGCGATGCCGAGCTCGCGGCCCTCGCGCGCGCAGCCGGTGCCGGCCTCGTGAGCGACCTGCGCCACGAGGGACCGACGGGAGCCATAGCCCTTGCGGCTTCGCGGCTCGCGGCCGAGGGGGCCGCCGGCATGCTCGCGGTCCCCGCCGACGTGCCCCTGGCGACATCGGGTGAGATTGCGGAGATCCTCGCGGTGGGCGGGGCTGCCCCCGCCGTCGCCCTGGTGCCTGCCCTAGCCGACATGGGGACCAACGCCATCGCCCTTTGGCCGCCCGATGCGATTCCGCCGCACTTCGGCCCGCAGAGCTTCTTCCGCCACCAGGAGCTGGCTTTGGCGCGCGGCATCGAGCCCCGCATCTTGCGGCTTTCCGGCCTCGGCCTCGATATCGACCGGCCCGAGGACGTGGCGGCCTTCATGGCGCAGCCGTCGGCAACGCGGAGCTATGCCTATCTCGCCGGGTGCGGCATCATCGAGCGCCTGCGCCGGATGGGCCCGCCCGGTGCGCGCGACGCGGGGCAGAGCCGCGACAGGAGAGGTTGACGATGGCCGAGGCTGAAGCCCGCCTGCTCGAGGACATCCTGGCCGGACGCCGGCTCGCTGCAGAGGAGGCGTTCGCGCTGGCCGAGGGTGCCGCCTTGCCGGCTCTCATGGCGGCCGCGGCGGCACTCAGGGACCGCGGCCACGGACGCATCGTCTCCTATTCGCGCAAGGTGTTCATCCCGCTGACGCGGCTTTGCCGAGACGTCTGCCACTACTGCACGTTTGCACAAGCGCCGCAGCGGGGGAGAAGCACCTTTCTCACGCGCGAGGAGGTGCTGGCGATCGCCCGCGCGGGTGTGGCGGCGGGCTGCAAGGAAGCCCTCTTCACCCTCGGCGACAAGCCCGAGCTGCGCTACGCGGCGGCGCGGGAGGAGCTCGACGCCCTCGGCCATGCCAGCACGATCTCCTATCTCGTCGAGACGGCAGCACACGTCTTCGCCGAGACCGGGCTCCTGCCTCATGCCAATCCGGGGCTGCTCACAGCACCGGACATCGCGGCGCTGCGCGCCGTCACGGTGTCGCAGGGCCTGATGCTGGAGACGAGTGCGGAGCGGCTCTCTGAGCGCGGCGGCCCGCACTTCGGCTCGCCGGACAAGCACCCTGCCCTCCGGCTCGAGACCATCCGCCTTGCGGGCGAGGCCGCAGTCCCCTTTACCTCGGGCCTCCTCATCGGCATCGGCGAGACGCGG
>DATJAC010000083.1:0-10555 GCA_035516655.1 Alphaproteobacteria bacterium
ATCCGATCAAGTAGAACATCTCTTTCGTCACCCCGGCGAAAGCCGGGGTCCAGGGGCAACGGCCCGTCAGCTGGTCCTGGGTTCCCGCTTTCGCGGGAACGACGATGTGGATTGATTCCACTTGATCGGACCGCGCTCTAGTTTCTTTGCGCCAGCCGATCGAAGCAGCCGCGCGTATCGCGCGAGAGCCTGTGCTTCATGATGCGCTGGCTCGGCGTGCGCTCGAATTCCGTTACGAGGGCGAGGTAGCGCGGGTTCTGAAAGGCGGCGAGGCGGGCGCCGAGCCAGACCGAGAGGGCCGCGAGATCGAGCTCCGTGCCGGGTTTGAGTTTGACGAAGAGCTTGATGTCGGCCTCGCCGACCTCGCTCGCGACCCCGATCATGGCGCAGTCCTCGATTCCCGGATGTGCGGCGGCGACGTGCTCGACTTCCCAGGCGGAGACGTTCTCGCCCTTCACGCGCACGTTGTCGCTCGAGCGCCCGTGGAAGAAGAGGTTGCCCTCGGCATCGAAGGAGCCGACATCGCCCGTAAAAAGAGCGCCCTCGCGGAGGGCCGCGGCCGTGGCCTCGGGATTGCGGAAATAGCCGGGGAAGAGCGCACCCGGCCGGCTCGTGCGCACCACGATCTCGCCGCGCCCGCCCGCGGGCACGGCACGGCCGTCCGCCTGGCGCAGCTCGACCGTGAACCAGGGCACGGGCCGGCCGACCGCTCCGACCACGCCACCATCGTTGTAGGTGGTGATGCTGCAGGCTTCGGTCATGCCGTAGCACTCCCGGATCTCCACGCCGAAACGCTCGCTGAAGGGGCGCCAGACGTCGCGGGGACAGCCCCCGCCCCAGGCGATGCGCACGCCGTGGCCGCGGTCGAGCGGGCTCGGTGGCTGCTTGAGCAGGATCTGGAGGATGCCGCCCAGATAATGGATATGCGTGGCGCCGTGCTCGCGCGCCTCATGCCAATAGCGGCGCGCGCTGAAACGCGGGATCATGGCGAGGGTCACCTCGCGGAGGAGGGGGAGGACGAGGAGCTGGGCGCCGCCGATATGGTAGAGCGGCTCCCACATCAGCAGCACGTCCCCGCTCTTCGCCGCCGAGACCAGGGCCGCCGCCTCGCCGGCCAGACGCAGCATGCCGTGGGTGACGATGACCCCCTTGGGTTTCCCCGTCGTCCCCGAGGTATACATGATGGCGAAGGGATCGCCGGCCGCGGGGAGGGGCTCGGCGAAATTGGCCGCGCCGTCGAGCAGGGTCTCGAGCCGCGGCGCCGCGCGCTCTCCGCCGCATATGACGAGGCTGTCTTTTCGCACCTCGGCACCGCAGGCGGCGATGGTCGGCACGAACTCTTCGTCGGCGATCACCAGGCGCGGCTCGCAATGCTCGAGGATGTAGCGCAGGCCCTCGCCGCGGAGCTGGGCGTTGACCGGCACCCACACGATACCGGCGCGGGCGAGGCCGAAGAGGGTCGCGAGCGTCGCGCGGCCGTTGCGCATCATCACCGCGACCCGGTCGCCGCGCGCGACACCGAGCTCGCTCAGGCCGGCGGCACAGCTTGCTGCAGCAGCCGCGAGCTCGCCGAAGCCGAGCGGGGCGCCGCCGACGCGGGCGAAGTCGCGCGACGTGCCGCACTCGGCCTCGGCCGCGAGGAGATGGATGAAGCCCTCGTCGCCGGCGGTCATGCGCGCTTGCCGGCACTCCCTTTGGCGAGGAACTGTTCCATCATGCGCCCGGGCTCGCCGGTCGCGTAGGATTCGCGCTGGATGCGGATACCGGCCGCAAGGCAATCCTGAAAGCCCGCCTCGGTCATCTCGCGGAAGCGCTGCTTGTTGAGGCGCATGGCCACGGGCGGTTTCGCCGCCAGCTCCTCGGCAAGCGTCAAGGCCTCGCTCAGCACGCGCTCGCGCGGGACGACTTTGTTCAAGATGCCGAGCCGCGCGCATTCTTCCGCACCCAGGAGATTGCCCGTGAGCGTGAGCTCGATGGTGCGCGCGAGGCCCAGGATCTCCCGCATGATCCAGGGCCCCGTGGTGCTGGCGATGCCCGAGTTGATCTCGGGCTGGCCCATGCGCACGCCGGGATGGCCGATGCGGAAGTCGCAGAGGAGGGCGACCTGGAAGGCGGAGCCCGCGGCGACGCCGTTCAAGGCCGCGATGAGCGGCTTCGAGAGCCCGCGGATGACGCCGTAGAGCCGCTCCCACTCGCGCACCCACTGCTCGGCGCGGTCGGGATCGAAGCTCATCGTCTCGTTCAGGTCCTGCCCGGCGCTGAAGGCGCGCTCGCCGGCACCCGTGAGCACGATGGCGCGGACGGCAGCGTCGCGATCGGCGTGCTCGAGGGCCTCGACCAGCTCGTCGCGCATGGCTGCATCCCAGGCGTTGAGCAGGTCCTGGCGGTCCAAGGTGATGACGGCGGCGGTACCCCGACGCTCGCGGCGAATGAATTTGGCCATGCGGTTCACCTCGCTCCCGATCCGGTAGGAAATCGTCCTCCACTCCGCTACAAACTATCGGCAGCACCGGTGCGTGACAAACGAAAAGGGGGGGAGTGCTGACATGGCGGCGCGTGCGGACATCGTCGTCTTCGGCACGGGGAGCTTCGCAGCGCGCATCCTCCTCGACATCGCCGCCACGGCGCGAGTGCCGGTCGCGGTTGCGATCGCGGGGCGCAATGTCGCCCGGCTCGACTGGCTCAGGACCGCGGCCAACGCGCGCGCGGCTATCTTCGAGCGCCCCGCCACCTTCGTCACGCGCACCGTCGATCTCGCCCGTCCCGATGCCGCCGAGGCGGTACTCGCCGAGTTGGCACCGAAGCTCGTCGTCCAGGCCGCTTCGCCCCAGGCCGCCTCCGTCATCAGCGGACAGGGCGACGGCTGGAGCCGGCTGGTGGCGGAAGGGGGCTTGAGCGTCACGGCCGTGTTTCAGGCCCTCTTCTCCGCCCGCGTCGCGAAAGCGCTTGCGCGGCTCTCCCCGCACTGCCCCTTCATCAATTGCTGCTTCGCCGACGCGGTCAATGCGCTCCTCGCCTCGGCCGGGCTTACGGTCACTTGCGGGATCGGCAACGTCGCCATCCTCGCGAGCGCCTTTGCCGGCGAGCTCGGCCCGCGGGCCGGGAGAGACGTGAAGGTGCTCGCCCATTACCAGACGATCGGGCCCTGGCGCCAGGCCGCGGCGACTAGAGGCGGACCCGCGGCACGGGTCTGGATCGCGGGGGAGGAGGTAGCCGACGTCTACGCCAAGTTCCGACGCGTGCAGTTGACGCCCGAGCCGGTCATCGACATCTCAGGCGCGAGCGGGGTGCCGCTCATGCTGGCGATCGCAGCTGGAGCGGAGTGGCACGGCCATGCGCCGGGTCCGCTCGGGCTCATCGGCGGCTACCCGGTCGCGTGGTCCGGCGGCGCGCTCGCTCTCGACCTTCCCCGCGGCCTCGAGCGCGAGGAGGCCGTGCGCTGGAACCGAAGCTTCGAGGAGCGAAGCGGTCTCGTGGCCGGTGCCGACGGCAAGGCGCATTACACGGGCGTGCTCTACGAGCGCCTGCGTGCCGTGAGTCCCACGCTTGCGGAAGGCTTCGCGATGCGGGACCTCGAGGAGGTCTATCGGGAGATGGCGGCACTCAGAGCCCGCTTGCAGGAGCGGACGGCAGACTGACAGCGAGGGCAAGCATCATGGGTCCATCCGGCGAGATGCCGAGCGCGCGGCAAGAGCACGCAGGTGCCGTCCTCACCATCGACCTTGCCGCGATCCGGGCGAACTACCGCCTGCTGCAGGGGCGCTTGGGCAAGGCAAGCTGTGCCGCGGTCGTGAAGGCGGATGCTTACGGACTGGGGGCCGCGCGCGTGGCGCCTGTGCTGGCCGCAGCGGGCTGCACCCATTTCTTCGTGGCCCATCTCGAGGAGGCGCTGGCGCTCAGCTCCCATCTTCCCGAAGGCACGGCACTCTATGTGCTGCACGGCCCGCCCGTGGGTGCGGAGGCCGAGCTCCTCGCCCACCGCTTGGTTCCCGTGCTCAACAGCTTGCCCCAGCTCGATGCCTGGACGGCCCTTGCGCGCGCCCGCGGCCGGCCGCTGCCGGCCCTCCTCCAGCTCGATACCGGGATGTCCCGGCTCGGCCTCTCTCACGAGGAGGTCAAGGCGGTGATCGACGACCCTGCTCGGCTCGAGGGGCTCGAGCTCCGCTATGTGATGAGCCATCTCGCCTGTGCGGAGGTGGCGGACCATCCCTTGAACGAACGCCAGCTCGCTCGTTTCCGCGAGCTGTGCCGTGCGCTGCCTAGAGCCCCCGCAAGCTTCGCCAATTCCTCCGCCGTCTTCCTCGGCCCCGACTACCATTTCGATCTCGCCCGTCCGGGGGCCGCCCTCTACGGCGTGGCCCCGACCGTCGGCCGGCCGAACCCGCTCGCCCAGGTGGTGAGCTTAGCTGCCCGGGTGATCCAGCTCCGCACCATCCCGGCGGGGACGAGCGTGGGCTACAACGCGCGCTGGACGGCACCCGAGCTCCGGCGCATCGCGACCGTGGCGGCCGGCTACGCCGACGGCTACCTGCGCAGCCTGAGCAACCGTGCGACCGCCTGGTTCGGCGACACGCCGCTCCCGCTCGTGGGCGGAGTCTCGATGGACACCATCACGCTCGACGTGACCGCCCTCCGAGACGGCGAGCTTCAGCCGGGCAGCCTCGTCGAGCTCATCGGCGCGCACCATTCGATCGATGCCCTCGCGGAGCAGGCCGGCACCATCGCCTACGAGGTCCTCACCAGCCTCGGTAGCCGCTACTTCCGCCGCTACGTCGGCGAAGAGGACGCATAGAGCCGGTTCTGCAGCGACCCCCCCTCCCCAACCCTCCCCCTCGAGGGGGAGGGTTGGGTGGGGAGTACACTTGCGCTCAGCTCACGGGCATTTCGCGAGATCGACGTCGAGGGCGGCGCGGAGGGTGCCCTGCTTGAAACAGCCCGCGACCCAGGTGCCGGCGAAGAGATCGCCATCGGCATCGCGGCGCGTGCCTTGGCCGTCCGGCTTGTCGTTCTTCCACTCGCCGTCGTAGCTGCCCCCGGCCCAGCTCTGCACGCCATGGCCGTTGCGCGCGTCGTCCTTCCACTCGCCGTCGTAGCGCCCGCCCGCGGCCCACACGAAGACGCCGTGGCCGGCGCGCTTGCCGGCCTTGAAGTCGCCTTGGTAGCGGTCGCCGTTGGGCCAGGTGAGGGTACCCTGTCCCTGCTGCCGACCGTCCTGCCAGGCGCCGTCGTAGCGGATGCCCGCCGCGGTGACGGAGACGCCGTGCCCGCTCTGGCGCCCGTCCTTGAATTCGCCCTCGTAGCGGTCGCCGTTGGCGAAGAGATAAGCGCCGTGCCCGTTCTCGACCCCATCCTTGAATTCGCCCTCGTAGCGGGTGCCGCTCAATTGCGTCTTCACGCCGCGCCCGGTCATGAGGCCGGCCCGGAACTCGCCCTCGTAGCGGCCGCCGTCGGCCCAAGTGTAGACGCCGTAGCCGTTGCTGTGCCCGTTCAGGTATTCGCCCTCGTAGCGGTCGCTCGGCTTACCGTCCGCGAACCACTGGACGACACCTTTGCCGTTGGCGAGGCCATCCTTGCAGGGCCCGCTCCAGCTCACGGTTTCGTTGGGGAGAGGGTAGGCGTCCCACACCTTGCAGCCGCCCTTGTCGGCGATCCAGCCGGCTTGGGGCTCGGGCGTTTGCGCCGCGGCCCGGCCGCAGAGCAATGCCACCAAGATGACGCCCAATAGGCTCCGCCGCATGCCCGCCTCCGTCTTATCGGCCGCCCTCGCGCGCGCCAGTATAGACAATGCGCGATGCCGGTTTCGAGAGCCGGGGGAAAGACCGCGGCGGCGAGGGGTGCGCTCGAGCTGCGCGGGGTCCGAGGCGCGGTCGGTGCGGGCCTCCCCCGCGCGAGCGCGACAAAGAAAAAGCCCCGCTTCCGGTGGGGGCCGTAGGCGGGGCTAAAAAGTTGACGATGGGGTAATGATGCCAAAGAGACTAAAACATTTAGGTCCGTCGGCAACCTCAGGAAATACCTGATATCGCCTGGCGAAATCACCTGGGGAGAGCGCGCGAAAGCGGCCATTCCGGCGGCTTTTCGGGCGGCTGCCGAAAAGCGCCCTCGCCCGCCCGGCTATTGCCCTCAGGGCAGCGCGGTCCCGGGCGTGATCCGGCCTTGGCGCAGCAATGCCCCCGCGCGCTCGGCGGTGACGGGCCGCGAAAAGTAGTAGCCCTGGCCCGTGGCGCAACCGCAGGCGCGAAGAAAGCGCACCTGGTCCTGGGTCTCGACCCCCTCGGCGACGACGTCGAGTCCGAACTCGCGGGCCAGGCCGATGGTGGCGCGGATGACCGAGACATGGCCGGGTTCCTTCGGCGCGTCCGCCATGAATTGCTGGGCGATCTTGAGGCGGCTTACGGGCAAGGCACTCAAGTAATCGAGCGAGGAGTAACCGGTGCCGAAATCGTCGATGGCGACGCGGATGCCGCGGCGGCGGATGCGCTCGAGCACGTCGCCGTGCTCGCGCGCGGCCTCGATCAGGACGGACTCGGTGAGCTCGACCTCCACGCTCTCGGGCGTGATGCCGCATGCCGCGATGTTTTCCGCAATGTCGCGCTCGACGTCGTGCGCGAGCTTGAACTGGGACGCCGAGAGGTTGATCGAGATGACCGGGGCCGCCAGCCCCTCGCCGCGCCACGTTTTGAGCTGCCGGCAGGCCTGCTCGATGACGTAGTTCCCGATCGGCACGATAGTCCCGGTCTTCTCGGCGACCGGGATGAAGACCGCGGGCGGCACCAGGCCGCGCTTGGGGTTGAACCAGCGTACGAGCGCCTCCAGCCTGGTGATGCTTCCGGATGCGAGCTCGACCTGCGGCTGATAGTGGAGCTGAAGCTCGCCATGCTCGAGCGCTGTGCGCAGCTCGTTGCCGAGGGTCACGCGGTCGACGACTGCGCGATCGAGCTCGTCCGTGTGGAAGCAATATCGGTTCCGCCCCTGCTCCTTGGCGCGATAGAGCGCCTGATCGGCGCGGCCGACGATCGTGTCGGCGCGCGCAATGTCGTCGGAGTAAAGCGCTATGCCGATGCTGACCGTGATGCGGATATCGTTGCCGTCGATCTTGTAGGGTGCCGCGAGCGACGCGTTGATCTTGGCGCCCAAGGCACCCGCGTCCGCGGGGGCGGCGACGTTCGTCTGCAGGATGGCAAACTCGTCGCCCCCGAAGCGCGCCGCGAGGTCGGTCTCGCGCATGGTCGCCTTGAGCCGCGCCGCCACCTCCTTGAGCAGGAGGTCGCCTTTCGCGTGACCGAGCGTATCGTTGATGTCCTTGAAGTGGTCGACGTCGAGATAGAGGACGGCGAAGCCGCGGGAGTCTCGCCGTGCGGAGGAGAAGGCCTCGCCGATGCGCTGATCGAAGGTCCGCCGGTTCGGCAGGCGCGTGAGCGGGTCGGTCCAGGCGAGCCGCTCGTTTCTTCTCGCAGCGCGCGTGCGGTCGGTGATGTCGCGGATGTTGCACTGGATGGCCCTGGTGCCGTTCTCCTGATAGCGGTTGGCGATGAACTCGATTTGCAGCTGCCGGCCGTCTCTTGCCGCCAGCATCAGGTCGTCGAGATGCAGGTAGCCCTTGTCGCGCACGCCCTCGAAGGCGGACCGCCCTTGCGCCGGATCGCCGAAAAGGCCGATTTCCCACAAGTGCTTGCCGAGAAACCCATCGCCCGGGCGGGCGAGCAGCTCCTTCAGGCAGGGATTGGCATCGACGACCCGACCGCTCTCCCCGTCGAGGATCAACAAGCCGTCGAGGGCGGCCTCGAACAGGCGGCGATAGCGCCGGTCCGGGACGGGTGCCTCTCGCGGCGTCAGCGAATTGTCTGCCATGCCGGTCCCTCCCCGTCTGCGACGGCATATAAGCCACATACGCGGCGTGCGATGCAAGTGCGGGACGAGCGCTGCGTCATGGCGGCGCCCGCCCGATAATGGACGCGGCAGTCGGTGATTCGTTCCGGCCTTGCGACAATGCTCAGGTGCCGCGGCGCGCGAATATAGCTTGATCGCGGCGGGTCGATCTGGTTTGAGTAACCGGCTTCAATCGGATTGTCGCATTCGGGCCGATCGCTGCCTGCGGCACTCGACGGAGTTTTGCGCTGACTTTGCTCTCGCGCGTGCCCCGCGGGGGCTGCATCAAAGGGAGGAGGTCCGCAGGACCCGACCTCGGGCATCGCTCCGCTCGCCGCGGAAGGACGTTTTCCAATTGCATGTCACGACAGGGCTGAGACGCCTGCACATGGGTCATATTCTGGGCGCCGCGGGCATGCTCGCGCCTCCGCTCGAGGTCTTTTCCTGGCCGAGCGTGACGCCGGTCATGGTCGTCTCGGCACTTGCGGCCCTCGCATGCGGCAGCTGGCGTCTGCGGCACGCGCCCCGCTGGCTCGCGGCAATCTGCGTCCTGCTGCTGCTCTACGGCACGGCCAGTGCGAGCTGGTCGCTCGAACCGCTCGGCTCGCTCCGGCTCGCAGGCCAGCTCTTGGGCACGTTCGCGGCCGGCCTCGTCGTGGTGGATGCCGCGCGCGGGATGACGGCGGCCGAGCGGGAGGTTTGCGACCGCGGACTCGCCATCGGTTTCCTCGTCGGCCTCGCGCTTTTGGCGATGATGCTGGTGCTCACAGAGGCGCGCTTCGTCGATAACCTGCGTCGGCTGCCGCTTCTCGCACCCCTGGTCGGTCCAGAGCGCCGGTTCGTCTTCCCGGCCGGCTTCGATCCGGCCGTGACCTTGATCGTGCTTCTGGCCTGGCCGTGCTCGCGCTTTGCCTGGCGGCGCTACGGTTGGCTCGCGGCGGTGGCCCTTGCCGCCGTCGCCTTTGGCGTCGTGTTCGAGAGCGTAAGCTTGACCTCGGTGTTCGCCTACGCCTTGGGCATCGCCGTCTTCATCGGAGCGCGTCTGGCCCCACGGCTCGCCACCTGGGCGATCGGCTCCGCCGTGATCGTCTGGATCGTCGCCGCACCCTTCCTTCTCCGGCCGGAGCTCCTGGGGGGCCTGCCGCCGGATCTGCCGGTCAGGGAGGTGAAGCAGAATTCGCTCGCGCACCGGCTCGCCATCTGGAACTTCACCATCGACCGTATCGACGAGCGCCCGCTCCTCGGGTGGGGCTTCGACAGCTCGCGCTGGATGCCGGGCGGGCACGATCTCCTGCGCAAGAATGCGGAGCTGCTGCCGCTTCATCCCCACGATGCCGCCCTCCAGCTACGCCTCGATCTCGGGATTCCGGGCGTGGCGCTCGGCGTCCTCTTCGCGCTGGGGCTCTTTCGCGCCATTGCGGCCGGTTGGGACGATGCCGGCGAGACCGCATTGGCCCTCGCCTTCACGACCGGCGCGGTGGTCTACGCGGGGCTGAGCTATAATCTCTGGCATGTGTGGTGGCTGACGATGCTCTGGCTGGGTGCTGCCTTCATGCTCGCTGGCTCGCGGGCGGGCCCGGCGGGAACGAGAGTTTAGCCGCATGTGCGGCATCGCCGGAATCATGATGAGCGGGGCGCGGCAGGCGGATCAAGCCGTGCTCGCGCGGCTGGCCGAGGCCATCCACCATCGCGGCCCGGACGGGACCGGCTTTCATCGCGACGGTGCGGTCGGTCTCGCCGTCACGCGGCTCGCCATCATCGATCTCGTGACCGGCGACCAGCCGCTCTTCGGTCAGCGCGGCACGGTGCTCGTCGCCAACGGCGAGATCTACAACGACCTCGAGCTGCGCGCGGCCCTCGGCGGGAGCGGCTACCGCACCGGCTCCGACTGCGAAACGCCCCTCCAGCTCTATGGCCGCAAGGGTCTCGGCTTCGTCGACGACCTGCGCGGCATGTACGCGATTGCCCTCTACGACCCCGCGGCCTCGCGGCTCGTGCTTACCCGCGATCCCTTCGGCATCAAGCAGCTTTATTACGCGGAGAACGCCGCCGGCTTCGCCTTCGCCTCCGAGCCGCAGGCGCTGATCGCAGCCGGGCTCGCGGGGCGCCGGATCAGGCCGAAGCGGCGGGCCGAGCTCCTCCAACTCAAATTCACCACCGGGCGGGAGACCATCTTCGCCGACATCGAGCGCGTGCTGCCCGGCGAGACGCTTGTCGTCCAGGAGGGGCGCATCGTCGAGCGCCGCCGCCGCAACGCGATCCCCGCGGGGGCACCCAGGAGGATGGGCCACGAAGAGGCACTGCACCGCCTCGACGAGATCCTCTCCGAAAGCGTTGCCCACCATCTGCGCTCCGATGTGCCCTACGGGCTCTTCCTCTCGAGCGGCATCGACTCTTCGGCCCTTATCGCGATGATGACGAGGCTCACCGCGAGCCCGGTCGTCGCCTTCACCGCCGCCTTCCCCGGCGGGGGCGGCAAGGACGAGCGCGCGATCGCCGAGCGGGTGGCGCGCTCGGTCGGGGCCGAGCATCACGTGGTGGAGCTGAGCGAATCCTATTTTTGGAGTCACGCCGCGAGAGTGGCAGCCGCGGTCGACGATCCGACGACCGACGGGGCTACGCTGCCGACCTACGCCCTCGGCGAAGCGGCCAAGGGCAGTCTCAAGGTGGTGTTGAGCGGGGAGGGTGC
>DATJAC010000084.1:0-4306 GCA_035516655.1 Alphaproteobacteria bacterium
GCGAAGCTCATGTCCTCGGCGCGAGGCGCCGCCGCCGGGCCGCACTCCCAAACCCATACCGCGACGTCTGCCAAGGCCTCGATCTCCCTCTGGAGGAAGCGCTCCCCGCTTCCGCCGTAGCCGGCGAAGACGAGGGTGGCCAAGCCTTGCTGCTTGGCGGCATGCGCGAGCGGCAGCAGGGCGGCAACACCGTACCCGCTCCCGGCGAAGAGTACGGTACCCGAGTCCGGCAAGGCGAGCGGCGCGCCGTTCGGCCCCATGAGGGCGAGCGGCTCGCCCGGGCGTAAGGTGGCGGCGAGCGCCTTCGAGCCGCCGTCGGTCGTCAGCACGAGCGAGACCAGGCCGCGCTCTCGATCGAGGGCCGAAGGAAAGGCGGCGATGCCTTCGAACGCCAGGACCGTATCTTCGGTCGAGCGCGCCAGGCTCTCGAAATTCTGCAGCCGGAAGAATTGGCCCGGCCGAGCTGCCCGTGCGGCAAGCGGCGCCTCGACCACGAGCTCGATGACACCCGGAGCAAGCCGCCGCACGTCCTTGAGCCGCGTCCGCAAGGCCCGGTTCAACCGCTCGAAGAAGACTTCGTCCGCCGTCCGCTCACCGCCGCGGCGTTTGGCCAGCAGCCGCGAGATGAGCGGATAGGCGCGCTTCGCACTCGCCATCGCCTTCACCACGTTGCCGGCAAAGGAGGCGTGCAGGTCGCCATAGGCGCTGATGGCGCGCCCCTCGCCGTCGAGGTGGACGAGCACCTGTGCTGCTTCCGGCTTCGAGACCCGCTCCGGCTCGACGGGATGTCCGCTCTCGTCGAGCGCCTGGAAATGGCGGCCGTCGAGCTTGAAGTGCGCGGCATCCTCGCGCGCGAGCACGGTGTTGGGCCGGGTCCCGGCGGCGACGAGGATGCTGCGCGCGGGCAATGTCACGATCTCGCCGCTCTCCTCGAGCTTGCCGTCCTCGCGCACCACCATGCGCATCATGCGGATCGCCTTGGCATGGCCATTGCTGTCGACCTCGACGGCGGCAGGGGCCAGGCACTCGGCGAAGCCGACGCCCTCCTCGAGCGCCTTCTCGACCTCCTCGTGATTCAAGGTGTAGCTCGGCGAATCGATGAGGCGCCGGCGGTAGGCGATGGTGACCCCGCCCCAGCCCTGGACGAGCTCGCGGATACGCGCGGGCCGCCCCTCGGCCGCGGCCGCGGCACGCTCCGCCCGGAGGACGCGCGCGTGCGCCAGGAACTCTTCGGCGATCTCGCGTTCCTCCTCGCTCCACCCCGCGCGCAGCGCCGCCTCGCCGGCCTCGGCGGCGAGCGTTTCGTAGCGGGCGAGGAATTTCTCCACCTGGATCGGATAGTAGGCCAAGGATTCGGTCGCGGTGTCGCCGGCGGTGAGCCCGGCACCGATCACCACCACGGGCAGGCGCAGGGCCAGGTCGGTGAGCGAGTTCTTCTTCCCCGCCCCGCCCAGCTGCAGCCCCATGAGGAAATCGTTCGCCGCGCGCACGCCGCGCGCGAGTCCGTTCGGCACCTCGAGCATGGTGGGCTGTCCGGCACCGATACAGAGGGCGATGTGGTCGAAGCCGAGCGCCCAGGCCTCCTCGACCCCGAGCGTGCCGCCGAAGCGCACGGCACCGAAAGCGCGAAACTGGACGCGGCGCTCGAGCAGAAGGCGCACGAGCTTGAGGTAGTTCTTGTCCCAGCGCACGGTGATGCCGTACTCCGAGAGCCCGCCGAAGCCGGCCATGATCCGCTCGTCGAGCCGCTCGCGGATGTCGGCGAAGCGCTCGACCGGCTTGAAGGGGGTGCCGACACCCTCGGTCGTGACGCCCGCGAGCTCGGCCGGCAGCGGCTCGAGCTTGAGGCCGTCGATCGCTGCGACGCTGTGGCCCTCGTTCATGAGATGGTGGGCGAGATTGCAGCCCGCGGGCCCGAGACCGACCACGAGGACCTTCCTCCCGCTCGCGGGCCTGGGCACGGGCCGGCGCAGGTCGAGCGGGTTCCAGCGCCCGAGCAGGCCGTAGATCTCCACCCCCCAGGGCAACGCGAGCACGTCCGCGAGGATGCGGGTCTCGCTGCGCGGGATGTTGACGGGCTCCTGGCGCTGGTAGACGCAGGACTTCATGCAGTCGTTGCACACCCGGTGCCCGGTGAGCGCGCAGAGCGGATTGTCGACGCAGATCACGGCAAGGGCGCCGAGCGGATGGCCCGAGGCCTTGAGCACGTGCATCTCGGAGATCTTCTCCTCGAGCGGACAGCCGGCGAGGGTGACCCCGAAGACGCTTTTGCGGAAAGCGCGGCCCTGCTTCTCCTTGAGCCCCTTGGAGCAGGAATCCTTGTCCTGATGATGGCACCAGATGCAATAGTTGGCGTCGTCCAGGCCGAGCGTCAGATCGGCACCGCGATCGCTCAAGTCGAGGCCCTCGCGGCGCGGTGCGTGGTCCAAGTCGACGCGCATGGCGTCGTAGCCTTGGCGCTTCTCCGTCACCACCGGCACGAGGCGGTAGGGATCGAGCTTGTGCGGTACCTTGAAGACGACGCCCGAGCGGTGGCGCTCCTTGCCCACGGCACTGAAGACCGCCCAGGCGGCATAGCGGCGCGCCAAATCGAGGGCGGCGGCATTCCCCGCCTCGTCCTCGCGCCAGGCCATCACCTTGGCGGCAAAGGCGAGCTCGTCCCAACCGGGCCCGAGATGGGCGTCGAGGGCACCGGCGAGGGCGTCACCGTCGAAGGCCGCGGCCGCCGCTTCGCCGTGGGCGCGCGTCGCCTCGCGCTGCACGAAGAGGCGCTTGCAGGTGTAGAGTGGCGCCAGCCGCTCGTGCTCGGCCTCGAGAGCAGCGAGCTCGGCCTCGATGCCGAAGAGCTCGGCGAGAAAATCCTCGAGGTGCGGGGCGAGGGCGATCGCAAGATCGCCTTCGGCCTTGGCGGCCTGGGCATCGGGGTCGGCGCGTGCGGCCATGAGCTGATTGAAGAGGGCGACGTCGCTCGCCTCGAGCCGGCGGCAAAAAAGCCCGTCGAGTGTGCTGCAGCCCTCGCGCGTGTAGAGCGCTTCGAAGGTGAGGCCGTACGCCAGTTTGAGACCGCTCATCCATGCATCCCTTAGCCCTGCCGTACCATCGTGCAGAGCCGCTCGTAAGAGAGCGCCGACGGTGCGGCACTCCTTCTTCTCTTGTAGGAAGCGGAGTGCTGAGAATTCAAGCCCCAATCGCGACCGGCGCCGGGATTTTTCGACTGCCGAGGAAGCATTCGCGCTTTCCTGATGCAATTCGCGGCTGAGCCGTCTTAAACTCGGCGGCGAGGTACCCGGCACCCTCGGATGCGGCAAGGCAACTCCTATGAGCGACGCCGATTTCGCGGCCCTTCGAGCGAACATGGTGCGGGAGATCCTCGCGCATGCTCGGCTCGCGCGCGAGCAGATCGGCAAGGACTCGCTCGCACCCTCCGTGATCGAGGCCCTCGGCCGCGTGCCGCGCCACGATTTCGTGCCGGTCGAGCTGCGCCAGTACGCTTACGTCGACTCCCCGCTCCCGATCGGCTACGGCAAGACCATCTCCCAGCCCTTCATCGTGGCCCTCATGACCGACATGCTCGACGTCGGGCGCGAAGACAAGGTGCTCGAGATCGGCAGCGGGCTCGGCTATCAGGCTGCCGTCCTCGCCGAGCTGGCGCGGCAGGTCTTCACCGTCGAGATCGTCGAGGAGCTCGCCCAAGAGGCGCGCACCCGGCTCGCCCGCCTCGGCTACAAGAACGTCGAGTTCAAGCGCGGGGACGGCTATTACGGCTGGCCCGAGCACGGCCCCTTCGAGCGCATCATCGTGACCGCCTCCCCCGAGCTCGTCCCCGCCCCGCTCCTCTCCCAGCTCAAGGCCGGCGGGCGCATGGTGATCCCGGCCGGCATCGCCGAGGCCCAGCAGCTCACCCTCGTGAGCAAGGACGCGAACGGCAGGCTCGCCATGCGCGAGATCCTGCCCGTGCGCTTCTCGCTCTTCGAGCCCGGCGAGCGCGCCGAGGCGTAGAGCCACGATTCGGAAGTTCGTCTCGCCTGAAAATAGCCGTCATTGCGAGCGCAGCGAAGCAATCCAGCGTGCTTGGTGCGAGAGCGATTCTAGATTGCTTCGGCGCCCTTCGGGCGCCTCGCAATGACGAGCGTTTTCCTGAGAGCGTGATGTTTAGAACCAGGCTCTAGAGCGCGGTCCGATCAAGTGGAATCAATCCACATCGTCGTTCCCGCGAAAGCGGGAACCCAGGACCAGCTGACGGGCCGTTGCCCCTGGACCCCGGCTTTCGCCGGGGTGACGAAAGAGATGTTCTACTTGATCGGAT
>DATJAC010000085.1:0-6955 GCA_035516655.1 Alphaproteobacteria bacterium
CGCGACATGATCATCTCCACGATCGGGTGGGACATCAACCCCCGAGCCCTCGGCACCGTGCCGAAGTCGGCCGAGGTCACGGTGCTCTCCGGCCCCAAGGGCTTCCATTGGGTGTCGGACGCCCAGTACATGGCGATCCCCAAGGGCGTGGCACCCGAGCGCGTCGCGGTGGTGCTCGAGCTCATCGCCTTCGTGCTGCAGCCGCCGCAGCAGGCCTTCAGCTATGACGAAGGCTATTTCTATCCCGGCCCGGCCATGAAGGACGTGCCCCCCTCCCTCGCCCCCAAGTCGAGCCAGGACACGCTCAAGGAGTACGGCCGGCCGGAGTATGACGGGCTCATCAAGCAATACCCGATCGTGCCGCCGCTCTTCGGCAACGACCTCGTCGTCGCCTTCCACAAATGGGACGAGGAGATCGGCACCAGCAAAATGAAGTGACGGCCCGTCGCACGCTGACGCGCGGGAGCAGGACATGGAGGGTGCACAGGCGCAAGCCTCCGGCGGCGACGGCTTCGCGGAGCTCAGACTGGACTCCGTGAGCCGCCGCTTCGCCGGCCAGCTAGCGCTCGACAGCCTGACGCTCGCCATCCGGCGCGGGGAGTTCATAGCCCTCCTCGGCCCCTCGGGTTGCGGCAAGTCGACGGCGCTCAACTGCATCGCCGGCCTGCTGCCGCTCACCTCCGGCAGCATCTGGCTCGACGAGCGCCGCATCGACACGCTCCGCCCCGAGGCGCGCGGCTTCGGCATGATCTTCCAGAACTATGCCCTCTTTCCGCATATGACGGTGCGGAAGAACATCGGCTTCGGCCTCGCCATGCGCCGCCGGCCGCGGGAAGACATCCGCCGCCGCGTCGATGCAGCCCTCGCCCTCGTCCAGCTCGAGGCCCATGCGGAGAAGCTGCCGGGCCAGCTCTCCGGCGGGCAACAGCAGCGCGTGGCGATCGCGCGCGCGATCGTGGTGGAGCCGCCGGTCGTGCTGATGGACGAGCCGCTCTCCAATCTCGATGCCAAGCTCAGGCTCGAGATGCGCTCGGAAATCAAGCGCATTCACCTGGAGCTCGGCCGCGCCACCATCTATGTCACCCACGACCAGGAGGAAGCGCTCTCCCTCGCCGACCGCATCGTCGTCCTCAAGGACGGCGTCACCCAGCAGATCGGCACGCCGGAGGCACTCTACAGCCGTCCGGTCAACCTCCAGGTGGCCCTCTTCATGGGCTACCGCAACGTGCTCTCCGCGCGCGTGGCACGGACGGACGGCGCGCGCGTCTCGCTCGAGATGGACGGGCTCAGCCTGGTCGGCACGTCCCAGGGGGCGCTCCGCTCTGCGGACGCCGTGGCCGCGATCCGGCCGGACGATCTCGCCCTCGGCGAGGGGCCCAATGCGATCGAAGGCCGCGCCGAGCTGGTCGAATATTGCGGGCGCGACTACCTCGTGGATTTCGTTACCGCGGGCGGGCAGCGCCTCCATGCGCGATGCGCCACGCGGATCAATCCCGGCGAGGCATTCCGCTGCCACGTCCCGCCCGAGCGCGTGCTCGTCTACGGCAGGCCGTGATGTCCCCTCTCGAACATCCGCGCGTCACCCCCTCCCCCCTTGCAGGGGAGGGTAGGGAGGGGGGTGTCTCCCCAATGCACGGTTCCGAGGACTAGAGCCATGGCGCTCAAGGAGCTCAAGGACGCCGGTGTGGACCGCACGCTCCTCCTCATCGTTCCCGGAGCGCTCGTGGTGCTGCTCCTTTTCATCTATCCCTTCCTCTACGGCCTCTCGCTCTCCTTCGCACCCAAGCTCGGCGGCGTCTTCGCGAACTACGTGAAGTTCTTCAGCGAGACGCGCCTCTACAGCACCGTCGGCATCACCTTCTGGATAGCGCTCCCCGCGACGCTCGTGAACGTCGGGCTCGCGGTACCGCTCGCCTTCAAGCTGAGCGGAGCCGGCAGCGGGCAGCGCATCGTCACCACCCTCTTGGTGGTGCCTATCACGCTCGGCACCGTGCTGGTCGCGGAAGGAATGCTCAATTACATGGGCCCCCAGGGCTGGCTCAACCGCTCGCTCCTCGATCTACACTTGATCTCCGCGCCGGTGCGGCTCACCCACAATTACTGGGGCGTGCTGCTCTCCCTCATCATTACCGGTTTCCCCTTCGCCTTCCTTTTGACCCTCTCCTACCTGACGGGCATCGATCCAGCCCTCGCCCAAGCGGCCTCCACGCTCGGCGCCGGCAAGAGCCGCCAGTTCCTCCATATCCAACTGCCGCTCTTGGCACCCGGCCTCGCCATCACCTTCTGCCTTGCCTTCGTCCAGGCCTTTTCGGTCTTCCCTTCGGCGGTGCTGCTCGGGGCACCTGCCGGGCCCACGCGCGTGATCTCGATCGCCGCCTACCAGGCCGCCTTCGAGGACTACGACTATTCCATGGCTTCGGCGATCGCGATCCTCATGGGCGCATTCCAGCTCGTCGTCGTCGCGGCGGTCTTGGGCCTGCGCGGCACCTTCTATCGCGGGCCCGCCGGCGGAGGAAAAGGATGAGCACGCTCGCCCTTGGCAGGGAAGTGCCCGCCGCCGGCAGCCAGCGGCGGAGCTGGGGCGAGATGCTCTGGTCGTGCCTGGTCTGGGCGGTCATGACCTTCTTCTTATTCAATGTCGCCGGCATCATCGCGTCGGTGCTCGTCAACTCCTTCGCCACCCGCTGGTTCGGCACGTGGCTGCCGCCCGGCTTCACCACGCGCTGGTATGGCACGGCCTGGGAGGAATTCCAGCTCGGCCAAGTGCTCACCGTGACGCTCGAGATCGTCTTCATCGTGGTCGCCGTCTCGATCCTGTTCGGCGTGCCGGCGGCCTATGCCCTTGCACGCCGGGAATTTCCGGGGAAGCGCTTGGTGATGCTCCTTTTCCTCCTGCCGCTCCTCGTCCCGCCGTTCACCTACGGTATCCCGCTCGCGACGGCGCTTTACCGTTTCGGGCTCGGCGGGACCATGAGCGGCGTGATCCTCGCCAATCTCGTGCCTTCGGTGCCGTTCGTGGTGCTCGTCATGACGCCCTTCATCGAGCAGATCGATCCGCGCCTCGAGCAGGCGGCGCGCATCTTCGGCGCCGGCACCTTCAGGGTCTTCGCGTACGTGCTCGTCCCCTTGCTCGCTCCCGGCATGCTGGCGGCGGGGCTGCTCGTTCTGGTGCGCGCGTTCGCCCTGTTCGAGCTCACCTTCCTGACCGCGGGACCGGACAGCCAGACCCTCGTCGTCGCCCTCTACTACTCGGTCTTTGCAGCAGGCGTGCGCGCGGGACAATCGGTCGATGCGATGGCCGTCACCTATATGGTGACGATGCTCGTCTGGCTGCTCATCGCCCTCCGCTTCGTCAACCCGACCCAGCTCGTGACCCGCGTCAAGGACAGACCGCGGACGTAGTACCGCCGCCGTCGCTTTGAGGAATTTTCACCACGGAGACAGGGAGGTCGCGGAGAAAAGTTCTATCGTCGTTGCGAGGAAGCAAAACCGACGAAGCAACCCAGGAGGAATCTGGATTGCTTCGCCTTCGGCTCGCAATGACGGATGCTGCCTCCTCCGTGTCCTCCGTGTCTCCGTGGTGAACGTCTTCCCCGCCGGTCGGCGGTGACCATTTAGCCAAGAAGGTGCTGCCGTGAAGATCAGGGAAGCGCGCGTCATCGTCACCTGCCCCGGGCGGAATTTCGTGACGCTCAAGCTCGTCACCGAGGAGGGGCTCCACGGCCTCGGCGATGCCACGCTCAACGGGCGCGAGCTGGCGGTGGCCTCCTATCTCTCCGACCACGTCATCCCCTGTCTCATCGGCCGCGACTCCCGCCGCATCGAGGACACCTGGCAGTACCTCGCGAAGGGCGCCTATTGGCGGCGCGGACCGGTCACGATGTCGGCGATCTCCGCGGTCGATATCGCACTCTGGGACATCAAGGCCAAGGCCGCCGGAATGCCGCTCTACGAGCTCCTCGGCGGGGCGAGCCGCGACGGAGTCCTCGTCTACGGCCACGCCAACGGCGGCGGCATCGAGGAATGCCTTGCCGAGGTCGAGCGCTACCAGGAGCTCGGCTACAAGGCGATCCGCGCCCAATGCGGCATCCCCGGGCTCGCCTCGACCTATGGCGTCGCCAAAGACAAGATGTATTACGAGCCGGCCGATGCCGAGCTTCCGAGCGAGAATCTGTGGTCGACGGAGAAGTATCTCGACTTCGCGCCCAAGCTTTTCGAACGGCTGCGCGCGCGTTTCGGCTTCGGGCCTCATCTCCTCCACGACGTGCACCATCGCCTGAAGCCGATCGAGGCAGCCCGCCTCGGCAAGGCGCTCGAGCCCTACCGTCTGTTCTGGCTCGAGGACGCGGTACCGGCCGAGAACCAGGAGAGCTTCCGCCTCATCCGCCAACACACCACGACTCCCCTGGCGGTGGGCGAGGTGTTCAACTCGATCCACGATTGCCGCACGCTCATCACCGAGCAGCTCATCGACTACATCCGCACGACGGTCGTCCATGCGGGCGGCGTCACGCACCTGCGCCGCATCGCGTCCCTTGCGGATCTCTACAACGTCCGCACCGGCAGCCATGGTGCGACCGACCTCTCGCCCGTCTCTATGGGGGCGGCCCTTCATTTCGACATCTCGGTGCCCAACTTCGGCATCCAGGAGTACATGCGCCATACGGACGAGACCGACGCGGTCTTTCCCCATGCCTATTCCTTCGCGGACGGCTACCTGCACCCGGGCACGGCCCCCGGCCACGGCGTCGATATCGACGAGGCGCTGGCCGCCAAGTTCCCTTACCGACGCGCGTATTTGCCGGTGAACCGTCTCCTCGACGGCACGATGCACGACTGGTAGGGACGGCGATGCTCGCAGTTCCGCCCACGACCGAGGCCTGGCGGCAGTGGCTCTCCGAGGACGTGATCCCGTGGTGGGCGGCGACCGCGACGGCGGAGGGCGAAGGCTATGTCGAGCAGCTCACGGCCGAGGGCCGAGCGGAGCGCGGGGGCGGCAAGACCCCGCTCGTCACGGCGCGCCTCGTCTACAGCTTCGCCCATGCCGCCGTCCTCCGCCTCGGCGAGTCGGCACAAGCCGCCGCCGAGCATGGCTTCCGCTTCCTCACGGAGCGCTGTTGGGATGCGCAGGAGGGCGGCTTCTACCATGAGCTTGCCCCCGACGGTTCGCCGCGCGACAGGGCGAAGGACACTTACGACCACGCCTTCGCCCTCCTCGCCTGCGCCTGGCTTCATCGCGCGCGCGGCGATCGGGCGCCCCTCGAGTGGGCGGAGCGGATCATCGCCTACCTCGATGCCGTTCTCCTCGATCCCCGCTTCGGCGGCTACCGCGAGCGCCACCTTGCGGGAAGCGCGGAGGCTCTGCCGCGGCGGCAGAATCCGCACATGCATCTCCTCGAGGCGTTCCTCGCGTTTTACGAGGCGACCGGCGACGAGCGCTGGCGCCTGCGCGCGGACGCCATGGTCGAGCTCTTCAAGGCGCATTTCTTCGACCGCGAGAGCGGCACGCTCGGCGAGTTCTTCGCATGCGATTGGCGCCCGGCGGCGGGCGCGTCGGGCAATCTGCGCGAGCCGGGCCATCATTTCGAATGGGTGTGGCTCCTCCATCATTACGCCCGGCTTACGGGCGAGGCGAGCGTGCTCGGCCCGGCCGGGCGCCTCTACCGCTTCGCCTGCGCGCACGGTCTGGAGCGCGACCCGAACTTCGTGCCGGCGGCCTTCGACGAAGTCGACAGCTCTGGGCGGATCGTGAGTGCGACCAAGCTCCTGTGGCCGCAGACCGAGGCGATCCAGGCGCACCTCGCGCGCTGGGAGTTCGCGGGCGAGGGACCTGCGGCAGCACTGGCGCGCGCGCACCTCGCCATGCTGTTCCGTTTTTATCTGGTCGATCGCAGGGCGCGCTGGCGCAACCAGCTTGCGCGCGACGGCCGAGAGCTCTCGCGCGGCCTGCCGGTGCGCGTTTTCTACCATCTCTTCCTCTGCTTCGCCGAGCTTCTGCGCCTATGGCCCACATTGCCGCCGGCCGTGGCGGAGGCGCGCGGTACCAGCCCGGCGCCGGGAGCCGAGGTGCGCTGATGCCGATCCAGCCCCTGGCCTCGCAACGGCTCTATCAGCAGGCGGCCGGCCAGATCCGCGAGTTGATCCGCGCCGGCGAGTACGCGGCGGGCGATCGCCTGCCGCCCGAGCGCGAGCTCGCCAAGCGTCTGGGTATCAGCCGGCCGACGGTGCGGGAGGCGATGATCGCACTCGAGATCGCAGGCGTCATCGCCATCCGCGCCGGCGCCGGCATTTTCGTCTCGGACGAGTTGCCGCGCGGGCCGCAGGTGCCGCTACCGGCACTCGACGCCGGGCCGAGCCCCTTCGATCTGCTCGATGCGCGACGGCTGCTCGAGTGCGAGGTCGTCGAGCGCGCGGCGCGCCTCGCGACGCGGGGCGACCTCGCGCGGATCAGGGCGACGATCCAGGCAATGGAGCGCGACATGGCGGCAGGAGGAGACGGCCGCGCCGCCGATCGTCAGTTCCATGCGCGCATCGCGGAGGCGGCGCGAAACGGCGTGCTCGCGAACCTCGTCGACGGCTTGTGGGAGGGCATGTCCACGCCGCTTTTCCACCATCTGAGCGACCATACCGGCCTGCCCTCCAATCAACAAATGACCATCCGCGACCACCGGGCGATCTACGATTGCCTGCGTCGGCGCGATGTCGCGGGTGCCCGTGCCGCCATGGAGGCGCATCTCTCCCACGTCGAAGCCATTCTCGCGGGTGCGCGCGATCTCGCGGGCAAGGAGCGGCGCACCGGTGGACGCAGGCGGCCGGGCGCGCCGAGCCGCGCGCGCTGACGCGCCGTCCTCGAGCGTCGCCGCTATCACGGATATCTCTCACGTGGCTGCAAAAATAGACGCCGACCGGCATTGATTCTGCGGTTGCCGCCGCGGCCGCCGCCCTGTACACGGCA
>DATJAC010000086.1:0-10038 GCA_035516655.1 Alphaproteobacteria bacterium
CAAGCCCGAAGAGGACGAGAAAGATGAACTTGATCTCGGGCTCGCTGACACGCTTGCCGATCCATTTGAAGAGCGGCGGCACGAGCCAGGGCAGCACGGCGAGCACGGCGACGGTCGCGGCAACGAACAGCGCCAGGTAGCCATTGTAGTTGGCGAAGACCAGGCCCAATGCCAGCACCGTGCCGATGTCGTTGATGAAGCAGGCTGCCAGGATGATCTTGCCGATCTCGGTGCGGTTGAATCCGGTCTCGACCATCACCGCATAGACCACCGCGACCGAGGTGGTGGAGAGCGAAATTCCGGCGATTTGCGCCTGCGGCCACGACCAACCAAGGCCGTAGCGCGCGAACGCCAGGCAGCCCAGGTAGGGCGCGAAGAAGCCCATCAACCCGATCGACAGGCTCGACCAGAAATGCTTGCGCACGACCTTGGGATCGATCTCGGTGCCGGCGAGGAAAGTCAGCAGGACCGCGCCGAAGCCGGCGAGAAAGTTGATCCACACGTTGAGCGGCAGCCCGATGATGTTGCCGGCGATCGCGCCGACGACGATCTCGGTCAGTGCGACCGAAATCGTCACCCAGATGGAGATCACCGACGCCGCCAGCGCCAGCGCGATCCACAGTCCCGCCTGCAACCAGATATTGTCCATACCGCTTCTCCCAGGGTTCGAGTCCGAAGGCGGGCACGAAAAAACCCGCCCTTGCGGCGGGTCTCCTGCAAGACACCCCTACCGCAATGTCACGCGGCAGGAGTCATCAGCCCGAACGGGCGGTTTTGGGGAACTCCATCCCCTTTTTCGGCTGCGATCTATAGAGCATTCGGCGGCCGCGGGCAACCGTGGCGGCGCGCCAAGGCCTCGGCGTGGCGCTTGCCCGCGGTCGCTTGGCGGAAGACGACATCAGTGCCGGCGCGCTCATGCGACCGTGCGGCGATCTGCACGTCGATGTGCGCGACGCCTCCTGGATCGTGCAGGTAGAAACAGCACCGCGCCGTGCCGCCGTGATCGCGGCGATCACGTGGCTGAAGGCGCAGGCGAAACGTGCCGGAATGTCGGCCGTCCCCGGCAAAGGGCGAAGAGAAGCGGGATTTAAGCATGGAAAAACCAGTCCTTTTTATCTAAAATAGACGAAATGGAGAAATCTTATGCGCCATGTGTCCGCGACGGAGGCCAAGCAGCGGCTGGCAGCTCTGCTCGATGCCGCCCAGCGCGAGCCTGTTGTCATCCGCCGGCAGAAGCGCGACGTCGCGGTGATCCTGTCGGCGCAAGAATACGAGCGCCTTTGCGCCCTTAATGTGCGCGAGTTCGAGCGCTTCTGCGACCGCATCGCGGAGCGCGCCGCCGCGCGCGGGTTGACCGAGGCGAAGTTCGCCGAGCTCCTCGCCGATGAGGGCTAGAGAGCGCATCGTCGTCGACACGAATGCGCTGATCAGCCGGCTCCTCCTTCCGACGTCCGTTCCTGCGGCGGCGATCCGCAAGGCCGTTGCCGAGGGCCAGCTCCTCGTCTCCGACGCGACTATGATCGAGCTGGCCGAGGTCCTCGCGCGCGCGAAATTCGATCCCTACGTCACGATCGAGGAGCGCCAGGAGTTCCTCCGTCTCCTCGGCCGCATCGCCCGGCGCGTCCCCATCCTTCACGCCATCCGCGCTTGCCGCGACCCGAAGGACGACAAATACCTCGAGCTTGCGGTCAACGGCGAGGCGGGCGTGATCGTGACCGGAGATGCCGATCTTTTGGCACTTCATCCGTTCCGCGGCATCGAGATTGTCACGCCCGCGCGCTACCTCCGACGCTGACGGACGCTCGCGCCACGCAATTGCCTTGAGCTTCCGTTGAGCAGCGCCTCAGCTTGTCGGAGTCTGCTTTGTGCCACGCGCGACCACAGGACGAGAACTGCAGTCAAATATCTTCCCCCACCCATGTCTCCAGTTAGAAAGAAATCGACGACAGGACTGCGCGCGCTCACCCTCCCACGGCGAGCCCGCTACGCGGTGCCTGTGATCCATTCGAGCGAGGCTCCGTGTGGGTCGGTCCAAGCCACTGGAGTGTCGTTCACAGATAGCAGGAAGCGGCCAGGCGTCCCTCCTGTCCCGGCTCTCTTCGCAATATCGGGAAACACACTCGGCGACTCGTTTGCGATCCAATACGGGCCGAGAGACTTTACCTGCGTCGCAAAAATCTGCCTTTCCGCCTGCGGCATGACATAGTACAGAACCGCCGTATGAAAGATGACAAGCGTGGCTTCCTTTGGGGCCTCTCGGGCAAGCTGCGCAAGATCGTCTCGCAAGTCGCCCTTGATCACCCGAGGTTTGAAGGCTGTCGCGACCTTGATTGCCGCGCGCAGGTTGTCGAGACGGTGCGTCTGTCCGGGCCAAACCAATGTCTCGAGCCAAGCGACATGGGACGGATCCGAAACGTCAAGGGGATCTAGGTCCAGCCCCGCACGCCATACGATATGCGGCATTGCCGTCGGCAACGGTGTCCCCTCGGTGACCGCGCATGAAAAGATAGGGGGCTCCACTTCCGTCGCCTCGGGCCGAATGAACCTGCTCCCATAGTCATAGCCATAGAGATCGGGCAGGAGACACAATCCGGCGGAAGCACCAATTTCGATGAGAGCCAACGGTTGCGGCAGGCGAGCGAGAACAGGCAGCATGGTAGCGCATCTTGCAGGCTCGTTGGTTTGCGTAGAGCGTTCCAACATGAGTGAGCGGACGGCATCGAGATTTTCCGCGAGTTTCCGATGAAACTCGGTCCAATCGGCCGGGGTGCAAGACAAATGGCGCACGACGGAAAACAGGAGATTTGGTTGCCGCTTCTCCCTCGGAAGCGTCGACAAGAAGCCGAGAATTTCCCGATCCCCTGCGACGCCCCGTGCCAGCTCCTCGTAAAGCGACGAGCGTCCGTGGGCCTCGTGGTTAGCGAAATGAAGATATGTAGCTGAGGTTTCGGCAAAATTCGGCTGATCCATGTTCGAGTGTTCCTATGTCGGGCACCTCGGCGACTGACGACCACAGCTGCTATTTTAGTCGGACCCAATTGTCCGGGCCTCTCATTACGGAGAGAATCTGGTCGCCTCCCATCAAATCCCAACTTCCCCCTGCGTCAGCCTAAAGCTCCGCACCGAGTCAAATTAAGACGCCACCGCCGCCGTTGACATTCCCCGCCAGGGGGCTAGGCTGGCTCTGCCATCGACCCTCGCGGGAGAGATCGGCGAGCATGCGGGACCGGAGACGGGCACGCGTGCCGGGCCGGCGCCGAAGGAGCAACCGCCCCGGAAACTCTCAGGCAAAAGGGACCGCGAGGGAAGGCACTCTGGAAAGCGGCCGCCGCACCCGCGATGGGGCGAGGCGGCTCACCGAAGGGGTAAACCCGGCGGCGCTGCCGGGCGATTCTTTCAGGTCCGAGGACAGAGGGGGCTGATTCGGCGACGAGTGCGGTCCGCGAGGATCGTGCGGGGTCGCGGGTCACGCCGCAACGCCTCGGGAGGACCTGGTGAGCGCCCCTTCGCCCGCACCCTTGCAACGCACCCCGCTTTACGAGCTGCATCGCTCGCTCGGCGCCAAGATGGTGCCCTTCGCGGGCTACGAGATGCCGGTGCAGTATCCGAGCGGCATTCTCGCCGAGCATCTCCATACGCGCGCGGCCGCGGGCCTCTTCGACGTCTCCCACATGGGCCAGGTGCGCATCCATGGCCCGGGCGCCGCCGCCGCCTTCGAGTGCTTAGTCCCCGGCGACATCCTGGGCCTCGCCCCCTTGCAGCAGCGCTACACGCAATTCACCAACGCCGAGGGCGGCATCCTCGACGACCTCATGGCGACGCGCCTCGAGGACGGGCTCTTCGTCGTGGTGAACGCCGCCTGCAAGGCCGACGACATCGCCCATATGGAAAAAGGCCTCGACGGCCGGGCGCGGGTGGAGCCGCTCGCGGAGCGCGCCCTCTTGGCCCTCCAGGGTCCGGCCGCCGCGGACGTCCTGGCGCGCCTCGCTCCCGCCTGCCGCGCGCAGAAATTCATGACCCTCGCGCGCTATAGCCTCGAAGGCGTTGCCGCCCTCGTCACGCGCTCGGGCTACACCGGAGAGGACGGCTTCGAGCTCTCGCTGCCGGCGGAGGCCGCGGAGCGCCTGGCCCGCCGCCTTCTGGCGGAGCCCGAGGTCAAGCCGATCGGGCTCGGCGCGCGCGACTCCTTGCGCCTCGAGGCGGGGCTCTGCCTTTACGGCCACGACATCGATCCCACGACGACCCCGGTCGAGGCGGGGCTCACCTGGTCGATCGGCCGGCGTCGCCGCGAGCAAGGCGGCTTTCCGGGAGCGGACGTGATCCTCGCCCAGCTCGCCAAGGGCACGTCGCGCAAGCGCGTCGGCATCCTGCCCGACGGCAAGGCGCCTGCGCGCGAGGGCAGCATCGCGACCGATGCGAGCGGCCGCCGGATCGGCATCATCACCTCGGGCGGCTTCGGGCCGAGCATCGGCGGTCCGATCGCACTCGGCTATGTCGAGAGCGCCTTCGCGGCGGCGGGTACAGCCCTCCAGCTCGTCGTGCGCGAGCTGCCGCGTCCGGCCAAGGTGGCGAAGCTGCCCTTCGTGCCGCAGCGCTATTACCGGGGATAGGTCAGGGAGGAACGCTCGTGCTGAAATTCACCAAGGACCATGAATGGATCCGCCTCGAGGCCGACGGCAGCGCCACCGTGGGCATCACGCAGTTCGCGCAGGAGCAGCTTGGCGACGTCGTCTACGTCGAGCTCCCGGCCGTGGGCAAGGAGGTGACCAAGGGCGGCGACGCCGCGGTCGTCGAGTCCGTGAAGGCGGCGAGCGAGGTCTACGCCCCCGCGAGCGGCAAGGTGGCCGCGGTCAACGACAAGCTCGCGGGCGAGCCCGCCCTCGTCAATGCCTCGCCCATGGCCGCGGGCTGGTTCTTCAAGCTAGCACTCAAGGACAAGGGCGAGCTCGACGGGCTGATGGACGAGGCCGCTTACGGCAAATTCTGCGAAGGGCTCCACTGATGCGCTATCTTCCGCTTACCGAGACGGATCGCCGCGCCATGCTGCAGGCGATCGGGGTCCCCTCCATCGACAGCCTCTATCGCGACGTGCCGGCGGCAGTGCGCCTCAAGGCGCCGGTCGAGCTCCCGCACCATCTCGGCGAGCTCGAGGTCGAGCGCGAGTTCCAGGCCTATGCCGCGGCGAACCTGGGTACCTCTTCCGTGCCCGCCTTCCTGGGGGCGGGGGCCTATCGCCATCACATCCCCGCGAGCGTCGATCACCTCATCCAGCGCGGCGAGTTCCTCACCTCCTACACGCCCTACCAGCCGGAGGTGTCGCAGGGCACCTTGCAGTATCTCTTCGAGTTCCAGACGCAAGTTGCCCTCATCACCGGCATGGAGGTGGCGAACGCCTCGATGTACGACGGCGCTTCCGCCTGTGCGGAGGCCGTCGCCATGGCGAACCGGCTCACGGGTCGCACCAAGGCGATCCTCTCGGGCGGCCTCCATCCGCACTATCGCGAGATCTGCGCCACGCGCGCGCGTTGGGCCGGCTGGGAGGCGGTCGCGGCCGAGCCCGATGCGCTGGCACGCGAGGACCTCGCCGGCGCAATCGACGACAAGACCAGTTGCGTCGTGGTCGGGAGCCCGAGCTTCTTCGGCCATCTTCGCGACTATTCCGCCCTGGCCAACGCCTGCCACGCCAAGGGGGCCCTCCTCGTCGTCGCGGTCACCGAGGTCGTCTCGCTCGGCCTGGTCAAGCCGCCGGGCGAGATGGGGGCCGACATCGTGGTGGCCGAGGGCCAGTCGCTCGGCATCCCGCTCTCCTTCGGCGGACCCTACCTCGGCCTCTTCGCCGCGCGCGAGAAGTTCGTGCGCCAGATGCCGGGCCGGCTCTGCGGCGAGACCGTCGATCTCGAGGGCAAGCGCGGCTGGGTCCTGACCCTCTCGACGCGCGAGCAGCACATCCGGCGCGAGCGGGCGACGAGCAACATCTGCACCAACTCGAGCCTCTGCGCGCTCGCCTTCACCATCCACTTGACCCTCCTCGGCGAGGCCGGCTTCGCCCGGCTGGCGGCCTTGAACCATGCCCGTGCGGTCGAGCTGGCCGAGCGCCTGGGTGCGATCAAGGGGATCGAGGTCCTCAACCAATCCTTCTTCAACGAGTTCACGCTCAAGCTGGGGAAGCCCGCGGCGGAGGTGGTCGAAGCCCTCGCGGCACGCCGCATCCTGGGCGGGGTCCCCGTCTCGCGCTTCTATCCGAAGGCCCCGGCGCTTGCCGATCTCATGCTGGTAGCGGCGAGCGAGATGAACACGGAGGCCGAGATCGCTGCCCTGGCCGCAGCACTTGAGGAGGTGCTGTGATGGACCGCTCGCAGGATCGCAAGGGCCCGCCGGCGGCCGCCGGCTCCGGCACCACGCCACCGACCCTCAGCGGCAACCGGGGCCTCATGATCGAGGAGCCGCTCATCTTCGAGCAGGGCCAGGAGGGCCGCACGGGGGTCGATCTGCCGCCTGTCCGCCCCCATGCCGAGCGGCTCGGCGCCATGAAGCGCGCCGGCCGGATCGGGCTGCCCGGCCTCTCCGAGCCCCAGGTGGTGCGTCACTTCACGCGCCTCAGCCAGAAGAACTACGGCATCGACAGCGGGCTCTACCCGCTCGGCTCCTGCACCATGAAGCACAACCCGCGCCTCAACGAGAAAGTGGCGCGCATGCCGGGGCTGGCGGACCTCCACCCGCTCCAGCCCGTGAGCACGGTGCAGGGGGCACTTGCCCTCATCGATCGCTTGGCCCATTGGCTGAAGACGCTGACCGGCATGCCGGCGGTGGCGATGTCGCCGGGGGCGGGTGCGCATGGCGAGCTCTGCGGCATGCTCGCGATCCGCGCCGCCCTCGAGGCGCGCGGAGACGGCGCCAGGCGGCGCGTGCTTGTGCCTGAGTCCGCCCACGGCACCAATCCGGCGACGGCCGCCGAGTGCGGCTTCGCCATCGACCCCATCCCGGCGAACGCGCGCGGCAGGGTCGATCTCGCCGCCTTCAAGGCGAAGCTCGGCTCGGACGTGGCCGCCCTCATGGTGACCAATCCCAATACCTGCGGCCTCTTCGAGCCCGACATGCTCGAGCTCGCCGATGCCCTCCACGCCGGCGGGGCTTATTTCTACTGCGACGGGGCCAACTTCAACGCCATCGTCGGGCGGGTGCGGCCGGGCGACCTCGGCATCGACTGCATGCACATCAACCTGCACAAGACCTTCTCGACCCCGCACGGCGGCGGCGGGCCGGGGAGCGGGCCGGTGGTGCTCTCCGCGGCCCTGGCACCCTTCGCCCCGCTGCCCGCGATCCTGCATGGACCGGAGGGCTTCCGCCTCGCCGAAGCGAGCGAGACGGCGGGGGCGGGGAACGCGCCCTTCGGCCGCCTCAAGGGCTTCCACGGCCAGATGGGGATGTTCATCCGAGCCCTCGCCTACATGATGAGCCACGGCGCCGACGGCCTCGCCCAGGTGGCGGCGGATGCGGTGCTCAATGCCAATTATCTCCTGGCCCGGCTCGGCGACGTGCTCACTCCCGCCTTCGCGGGCCCGTGCATGCACGAGGCCCTCTTCGACGACCGCTTCCTCAAGGAGAGCGGGGTCACCACCCTCGATTTTGCCAAGGCGATGATCGACGAGGGCTTCCATCCCATGACGATGTATTTCCCCCTCGTGGTGCATGGCGCGCTTCTCATGGAGCCGACCGAGACCGAGAGCAAGGAGGGGCTCGACCAGTTCATCGCGGTGGTGCGCGGCTTAGCACTCAGGGCCAAGGAGCCGGGGGCGGCGGCTGCCTTCCAGGGCGCGCCCTATTTCACGCCTCGCCGGCGGCTCGACGAGACGGCGGCGGCGCGCCATCCGGTCTTGCGCTGGCGCCCGCCGACGGCCGCCTCCGAGGCGGCGGAATAAAAGGACCCGGGCCGCTCCTGCGGCACCCGGCCGGGCGGCCTCGCGCCGCAGGGTTGGCAGCCCTCTCCCGTATATTCAGGGCGAGCCGGAAGGGCAGGGTGCGACCTGCCCGAGGGCTCGGACGGCCCCGCCCCCCCGGGCGGATATTTGGGCGGGCGAGGAATGAGGCAATTTCATCGTGCGGCAGTCCTGGCGGCCTTTACGGCAGCCCGGCAACCGCTTTACGATCGGATGGGCGATGATCAGTGCAAGGCTGCGGCTGCCCGATGCCGGCCCCGTTTTCGGCGCGGCTGAGCGCGTCATGGGGACCGGGGACCGCGGATGGGGCGCAGGCCGTCGGCAAGCGCCGCGGGTGCTCGTCATAGCCCAGGTGATTGCCGGCATGGACCAGGATTCGGACGAGGATTTGATCGCGCGTACCGCCTTAGGCGACCGGGCGGCCTTCCAGACGTTGGTCGTGCGTCACACGCAGCGCAGCCTGCGGTTGGCACAGCGCATCTCGGGCAACGCGAGCGACGCCGAGGAGCTGGTTCAGGAAGCCTTCTTGCGGCTCTGGACCAAGGCGGATACCTGGCAGTCCGGACGCGGCCGCTTCTCGACCTGGTTCTTCCGCATCCTCGTCAACCTTTGCCTCGATCGCAAGCGGCGGCCGGACATGCTCTCCCTCGAGAGTGCCGGCGAGCCGGCGGATCCGAAACGCGGTGCGGTCGAGAAGATTTACCAGGACGAGCTGAGCCGGACGATCGCGGTCGCCGTCCGCGAGTTGCCGGAGCGCCAGCGGGCGGCTTTGGCGTTATGCTACTACGAGGAGATGAGCAATTTCGAGGCCGCCGACGCGCTTTCGGTCTCGGTCTCCGCACTCGAAGCGCTGCTCGTGCGCGCGCGTCGGACGCTGCGCACGAAGCTCGCCGCACTGGGGGCCCTCGGCCCCAAGGAGGGGGAATGACCTTCGAAGAATTCATGTACTATCTCGAGGCCTATGGGGCCTCGTTCCAGCGCTGGCCGCGCGAGCTGCGCGAGACGGCGCAGGCGTTCCTTGCCGCCTCGCCGGCCGCGGTCGCGGCACGCGCGGAGACGGCACGGCTCGACGCCTTGCTCGATCGGCTCGAGCTCGTCCCCGATAGGGCAAGCAAGACGCGCGTCGAGGCGCACACGCTCGCCCTGGCAACGCGGGTGGCGGCGGGGACCTCCGGCCGCTTCGGCTTGGGTGCGGGTGCCAGGTCGCTGTGGTCGCGTGCGGCCGTGCTTGCCGCCGTCGCCGTGCTCGGCATCGTGACGGGATCGATCGCGCTCGAGAGCCCGCAGAGTGCGGCACCCGCACTCGACATGGCGCAGCTCCATGCCGATGATTCGCCCTTCGAGGTCGCCGGTCTATGAGCAATGGCGGCACTAAGGGCCTGGTGCTGCAAGTCGTCCTCTTCGCCTCGCTCGCGATCAACTTGTTCATAGCCGGATTTTTTGCGGCCCATCTCTTGCGGCATCCCCGGCCGCAGCCCCTCCCCACCGGGCCGATGACGGTGATCGAGCGGCTCTCGGAGCCGCTCCCGCCCAAGGACAAGGAAGCGCTGCTCGCCGCGTGGAAGGCCCATCAGGCCAAGATGCAGACCCTGACCGCGGAGCAGCAAGCGGCCCGGCGCGAGGTGCGGGCGAAGCTCGTGGCCGACCCCTTCGATCGCGCCGCCTTGGCCGCCGCCTTGGCCGATGCGCGCGCCAAGCACGCCGCCGTCGGCGAGGAGATGCAGTCCATCATCCTCGACGCCGTCGCGAACTTCTCGCCCGAAGGGCGCAAGCTCCTCTGGAGCCGCCCCCCGCCGCCCCATTGAGCGCAGAGTCGTCCTTCGAGACGCGCCCCTTCGGGGCGCTCCTCAAGATGAGGCAAAACTGCGTGTGGCAGAAACGCTCGACCTCATTCTGAGGAGCGAGCGTAGCGAGCGTCTCGAAGGACCCGACGCACCCGGCCCCAGACGCCTTGGCAGCCCTAGAGCGCGGTCCGATCAAGTGGAATCAATCCACATCGTCGTTCCCGCGAAAGCGGGAACCCAGGACCAGGTGACGGGCCGTTGCCCCTGGACCCCGGCTTTCGCCGGGGTGACGAAAGAGATGTTCTACTTGATCGGAT
>DATJAC010000087.1:0-7327 GCA_035516655.1 Alphaproteobacteria bacterium
CAGCGCGCGATGGGATAGCAGTAGAGGAAGAACCAGACGAGGATGTAGCTGTAGAAGGGCAGGAGCAGCTCGGGCCGGTTCTCGGCCGCGAGCACGTCGCCCGTGAGCGTCATGACCTCGCTCACGCCGACCACCGAGGCGAGCACGGTCGACATGGCGAGGATGGCGTAGAGGTTCATCCAGGGCGGCAGCATGCGCTTCACGCACTGCGGCAGGATGATCATCCAGATCGTCTGGCGCCGGCTGAAGGCGAGCGAGTTGGCCGACTCCCACTGCCCGCTCGGGATCGACTGCACCGCCCCGCGCACGATCTCCGCCACGTTCGCCATCACCGGCAAGCCCAGCCCGAATGTCGCCTTGATCCAGTCGGGCAACGGCACGACGACGCCGAAGATGTGGACCTGGAAGGGCAGGAGGAACATGCAATAGAAAAGCACCACCAGCCACGGCGCGTTGCGGAAGAAATGCATCGTGAAAGTCGCCGTCCGCCGCACCGGCGGGAGGAGCGAGATCTGCGCGAGCCCGAGCCCGGTGCCTGCCACGGTCCCGATCGCCATCGCGAAAAAGCTGATCGCGATGTTGAAGGCAAAGCCCTTCAAGAGGAGCGGGGTCCATTTCAAGAGCGTGACGATGACGGAGGCATGGACGGGTGCCGTTTCGGCCTCGGCCGCTCCCGTCGCGAGGACGAAGAGCAAGAGGATGACGACGCCGTGGCCGGGCGTGAGCCGGAGCAGAGGCAAGCCGAACGCGCGCTCGTCAGCCGTGCGGCGCGCGAGCCGCTCCGCCGCCGGCAGCAACACCGGCAGATCGCTCCCGCGCGCCACCGCGGCTGCGATCCCTTGCCGGGCGCTGCTCATGCGACCCCCCGCGCGGTGATGCCGAAGCCGGGGACGCGCAAGACACGCTCCCATCGGTTCATCACCAGCACGAGCAGGCCCACGAGCCCGACGTAGCAGATCAGCAGCACGTTCATCATCTCAGGGACATTGACCTCGTCCGACCAGATCTGGCTCGACACCCACAGCATCTCAGGGACGGAGATGGCGTAGGCGAGGGTGGTCGTCTTGACGAGGTTGACGAGGTTGTTGTTGAGCGCAGGTAGGGTGATGCGGAAGGCGAGCGGCAGGATCACGTGGAGGTAGGCGGCGAGCCGGCCGTAGCCGAGCGATTCGGCTGCCTCGACGGTGGCGCGGGGTACGGCCTCGATGCCGGCGCGGAAGATCTCCACGTTGAAAGCGCCCGCGTAGAACGAGAGCGAGAGGATGGCCCAGGCGACGTTGCTGACGAGCGGCTGGGCGATGCCGTTGGGGCCGGGCACGCGCAGGATGGCCCCGATGCCGAAATAGAAGAAATAGAGCTGCACCAGCGGCGGGGTATTGCGGAAGAACTGGATATACCAGTGCACCACGAAGCGCAGGAGCTTGAGCTTCGAGCCCTGGAGCCAGGCGCCGAGAACGCCGATGACGAGGCTGAGCACGACGCAGACGATCGAGAGCTCGACCGTCACCCAAAAGCCGGCGATGAAGCGGTGCCGGTCGAAGGCATCGTAGAAGATGGTCAGGTTGATGCCGGTGCGCTCGTGCAGCCAGGCAAACCACTGCCAGAACGCCTGCATGCGGCGGCCTCCCCCCGACGCTATGCCCTCGACCTCCCATGCCAAAGGAATGGGAGGGCGAGGGAGCGCTCACTTGTATTTCGCGTGCATCTCCTCGGCGTATTGCGAGTTGGGCAGACCCCATTTCTTCTCGAGCCCGAGAATGAAACCGGTCTTGTGCCAGTCGATGATGGTGTCGTGCATGAATTTCGCGAAGCCGCTCTCGCCGAGCTTGACAGCTAAGCCCCAGGGCTCGACCAGGATCGACTTGAGCGGCACCTCGTAGTCCTTCCACTCGGGATCGAGGAGCTGGCCGAAGAGGGCCGTGTCGTCGTAGGCCACGCCCACGCAGTTGCCCGACTTGAGTGCGGCGTACGCCTCGCTCGTGCCCTTGAAGGCCACCGGCTCGATCCCGTACTTCTCCTGCAGCTCCTTGTTGTAGAAGGAGCCCTGGATGAGGCAGACGGGCTTGCCCTTGAGCTCCGTCCAGTCCTTGAGGTGTGCCGACTTGGGCGCCAAGAGGTTGGTGCCCGAGGCGTAGTAGTCGGGATCGGCGATGTCGACGGCCTTGCGCCGCTCGGGCGTGTCGGTCATGGTCGCGATCATCAGGTCGATCTTGCCCTGGTCGAGGAACTGCATGCGGTTCGAGGCCACGACCGGCACCAGCTCGAGCTTGACGCCCAGCCGCTTCGCCACGTCGGCGGCGAGGTCGGGCTCGAGCCCCACGATATTGCCCGAGGGGTCGCGGAAGCCGTAGGGCTTGTAGTCGGCCTTGGTGCCGACGATGAGGGTGCCGCGCTTCTTGATGTCGCCGAGCTCGTCGGCCTTGGCCATGGCGAGGCCAAGCCCGAAGCTTACCGCAACTGCGAAAAGCATCGCTTTCGTCAAAAATCTGCTCATGTCCCACTCCCGAAAGTTTCTCTCTTATTGGCACGGCCGGCGCGGGTCGATGCCTACCTGAGCGCTAGGCTAGCGCAAACTGCGGGACGACTCTAGGCGCCTTTCCGGGCTTCGGCACTCGCAATCTCGAGGGCGTCGCCGAGAATCTCCATCGCGCGGTCGATCTGCCCGTCCGTCGTCGTGGCCGGCGGCACGAAGCGAAGCACCGAGCCGCCGCGCCTCAGGCTGAAGATGAGGCCGCGCTCGAAGCAGATCCTGTGGATGCGTCGGCCCTCTTCCGTTGCCGGCTCCTTGCTCTGCCGGTCGCGCACGAGCTCGATGCCGAGGAGCTGGCCGCGCCCGCGCACGTCCCCGATGAGCTCGTAGCGCTGGCTGAGGGCCTCGAGATGCCGGCTCATCGCGGCTCCGATGGCGCGTGCCTTGGCCGGCACGTCCTCCTCCTCGATGACGTCGAGACTGGCGATTCCCGCCGCGCAGATGAGCGGATCGTTGCTGTGGGAGTGCGTGGCCACGAAGCCGCGCTCGATCACGGTCTCCTCGATCCCGGCCGAGGTGACGACGGCGCTGATGCCGACCCCGCCGCCGAAATGCTTGGCCAGGGTCACGACGTCGGGGACGATGCCCTCGCGCTCGAAACCGAAGAGGGTGCCGAGCTTGCCGAGGCCGGTCTGCTCCTCGTCGAGGATGAGCAGCATGCCGCGCGCGCGGCACATTTCCTGGAGCGTCTTGAGCCAACCCGCGGGCGGCTCGATCACTCCGCCGGCGCTGAAGAGCGGCTCGGTGATCACGGCCGCCGGCCGGCCGGTCGTTTGGGCGTCGAGGAGCTCGAAGCTCGTCTTCAGGCAGGCGAAGCCGCAGGCCGGATAGGTCTGCGCCAGCGGGCAGCGGTAGCAATAGGGGGCCACGATGGCGTAAGCACCCGGCATGAGGGCGCCGTGGTCCTTGTGCCAACCGGCAAAGGTGAGTGCCCGCGTCGCATCGGAGAGGCCGTGGAAGCTCAAATGCGGGCTGGCGACCTCGTAGCCGCCCGTGAATTTGCGCGCGATGCCGACGGCGAGCTCGTTGGCATCGGAGCCCGATTCGCCGAACAGGCTCTTCTCGAGCGGTGCGGGCATGATGCGGCCGAGGCGATAGGAGAGCTCGATCTCGTTCACGTTGTAATGGCTGCTGTGCGCATGGATCATGGTGTCGCAGGCCGCCTTGACGGCCGCCGTGATCCGCGGGTGATTGTGGCCGAGGGCGGCGCACATCTGGCCCGAATTGAAATCGAGATAGGTCTTGCCGTTCACGTCGGTCACGGTCGAGCCGAGGGCCGAGGCGAAGACCGGGCCCTCGGTCGTCTTCTTGTCCATGCGCGCGCGAAAGCTGTATTTGGCCGCCTTCGCGAGAAGCTCGGCCTCGGTCGGCTGGGTCAGGCGCGCCATCGATCTCTCCCGTCGTGTAACGCTATTGTCGCGTCCACACCCGTCCGCCGAAGCCGCCCGTCGCCCGCCGCGCCACCAAGCGGCCGGGGTTCTCCATGACGAGCACGAGCTCGCCTTGGCTGCGCGTGCCGCCTTTGGGTACATCGACCCAGGTGAGGCGGATGTGGTCGCCCTCGAAGTGGCCATGGGCGACATTGCTGAAGCCGCTACCGCCGTCGCCGAACCACCAGACCGCGGAGTTGACCTGGCGGATGTAATAGATCCCCCCGTCGCTTGCCGACCACACGCCGGTCAGGTCCTGCGCGGACGCACGGCCGCACCACAGCGCCAAGACGGCGACGACCGCGATCATCGCGATTCTGTTCCTCTTCATGATCCCCCCATTTGCGAACGGCGGCATTCTCCCAAGCGCCCGAGTGCCGAGGCCGCGAGCACATAGGTTAGCGCCAATTGGGTGATTTCCGTCAATTGGAATATGCCGGCTGTCGCCGCCCTGAGGCGCGCTCGCGTTGACGGTGCTCGGGTGGCCGTGCCACAGTCGAGGCCAAGAATGGACGCCGCCGCGCCGCAGCCCGGGTGCCAGGAGGAGTGCGGAGTCATGGATTTTTCCCACTCAGCGAAGGTCGAGCGCCTGCGGACGGAGCTCGCCGCCTTCATGGACCAGGTGGTCTATCCCAACGAGCGCCGCTTCTTCGAGGAGCTCGAGGCCGGGGCCGAGCGCTGGACGACTCCCCCCATCATGGCTGCGATGAAGCGGGAGGCGCGGGCGGCGGGCTTGTGGAACCTCTTCCTCCCCGAGCCCGAATGGGGTGCGGGCTTGAGCAATCTCGAATACGCCCCGCTCGCCGAGATCATGGGCCGCTCGCCCATCGCCTCCGAGGTGTTCAACTGCTCCGCTCCCGACACCGGCAACATGGAGGTGCTCGCGCGCTACGGTACGCGCGCGCAGCAGGAGCGCTGGCTCGTACCGCTGCTCGACGGCCGCATCCGCTCGGCCTTTGCCATGACCGAGCCGCACGTCGCCTCCTCGGATGCCACCAACATCTCCGCGCGCATCGAGCGCGACGGCGGGGACTATGTGCTGAACGGCCACAAGTGGTGGTGCTCGGGGGCCGGCAACAAGGATTGCGAGATCCTCATTTTCATGGGCAAGACCGATCCGGGGGCGGTGCGCCACAAGCAGCAGTCGATGGTCCTCGTGCCCCGTGCCACGCCCGGGGTCGAAATCATTCGTCCCCTCGCGGTCTTCGGTTACGACCACGCCCCCCACGGTCATTGGGAGATCACGTTCACCAACGTGCGCGTGCCCGCGGCCAACATGCTGCTCGGCGAGGGGCGCGGCTTCGAGATTGCGCAAGGGCGCCTGGGGCCGGGTCGCATCCACCACTGCATGCGCCTCATCGGCATGGCCGAGCGCTCGCTCGAGGCGATGTGTGCGCGCGCGCGCTCGCGCGTCGCCTTCGGCAAGCCGCTCGCCGAGCAAGGGGTGGTGGGCGACATGATCGCGCGCTCGCGCATGGAGATCGAGCAGGCGCGCCTGCTCGTGCTCAAGGCCGCCTACATGATGGATACGGTCGGCAACAAGGCGGCACGCAGCGAGATCGCCATGATCAAGGTGATCGCTCCCAACATGGCGCTCGACGTCATCGATCGCGCCATCCAGCTCCATGGCGGGGGCGGGGTCTCGGAGGATTTCGGCCTGGCCTACGCCTGGGCGCAGGCCCGCACCTTGCGCCTGGCGGACGGCCCCGACGAGGTGCACGCGGCCCAGATCGCGCGCCTGGAACTCAAGCGGAACACCGCCTATTCGTGAGCTGCCCTCGCGGCAGGGGCGAGCGCCATAACGCGGAATTGACTTGCACTTGCGTTGACCGGCTCGGGGCCCTGTGCAAAAGTGGCCGCAACGCCCGCGGGTAATGCAGGGCGGGCGGGACGGCCTGCGCGTCAAGGCCTCCGCCCTCTCCGTACGGCCGGCCTGAGCTCGGGCCGCAACGATAAAGCGCGGGCAACGGGAGGCGCTTGCGTGGTGGATCGGCCCGACTGGCTGCGGGGTCCGTGGAAGCTTGGCGTGCCGCACCGACGGGCGCACGGATGGCTCGGCGTCGGCTGCGGCGCGGGCCCGTTGTGACGGCAGCCCTCGGCCCGCTCGCGGCACACGGTGAGCGGCAGGCGGGTGCCGCGCGCGACGAGCCTCTGCTCGAGGTGCGCGGGCTCTCGTTGCGCTTCGGCGGCATCCTCGCCCTCGATCAGGTCTCCTTCACGGTCGAGGCGGGCGAGATCGTCGGCTTGATCGGGCCGAACGGGGCGGGCAAGACCACGCTCTTCAACGTCCTCTCGCGTCTTTACCGGCCCGCCGCGGGGGACATCCGCTTCGACGGCGCCTCCCTCCTCACCCTTTCCCCCCACGCGATCGCCGCGGCGGGGATCGGGCGGACGTTCCAGAACCTGGCTCTCTTCCGCTCCATGACCGTGCTCGAGAACGTCATGGTCGGCGCCCACGCGACGGGAGCGAGCAGCTTCCTCGGCAACGCGCTCGGCCTTCCGGCCGTACGCCGGGAGGAGCGCCGGCTCGGCAGCGAGGCGCGCCGCATGCTCGAGCTCCTCGGCCTCGAGGAGGCGGCCGAGCGCCCGATCGCGAGCCTGCCCTTCGGCACGCAGAAGCGCGCGGAGATCGCGCGGGCACTCGCGAGCGCGCCCAAACTTCTCCTCCTCGACGAGCCCGCGGGCGGGCTCAATCACGAGGAAGTCGCCGAGCTCGGGGCGGTCTTGCGCCGCATCCGTGCCGCCCTCGGCCTCACGATGCTGCTCGTCGAGCATCATATGAGCTTCGTGATGTCGGTCTCGGACAAAGTGGTGGCCCTCGACTTCGGCAGGGTCATCGCCCAAGGCGCTCCGGCCGCGGTGCAGGCCGACGAGGCCGTGATCGAGGCCTATCTCGGGCGGGTGCGGTGACGGCGCCCATCCTCGAGGTGAGCGGCCTCAAGGCCGCCTATGGGCCGACCGAGGTGCTGCACGGCGTCGACTTCGCGCTTGCCGAGGGCGGTATTACGGCGCTGCTCGGCGCCAACGGGGCGGGCAAGACGACGACCTTGCGCGCGGTGTGCGGCACGGTCGCGCGCTCGGGCGAGATCCGCCTCATGGGCGAGCGGGTCGATCGCAAGGCGACCGAGGACATCGTGCGCCTGGGGGTCGCCCACGTGCCCGAAGGGCGCGGCACCTTCGTCAACCTCTCGGTCGAGGAGAACCTGAGGATCGGCGCCTACGTCCGCCGCGGGCGCGCCCGCGTGGCCCAGGACGTCGAGCGCATGTGGGAGTATTTCCCGCGCCTTGCCGAGCGGCGCCGGCAGCAGGCGGGGACGCTCTCGGGCGGGGAGCAGCAGATGCTCGCGATCGCGCGGGCGCTCATGCT
>DATJAC010000088.1:0-2320 GCA_035516655.1 Alphaproteobacteria bacterium
CTCACGATGAGCCCGCGCACGAGGCCGGCATCGCGGAAGCGCACCTCGGCCTTGCTCGGATGCACGTTCACATCGACGAGCTCGGAGGGGAGCTCGAGGAAGAGGGCCAGCATGGGGTGGCGGTCGCGCGCGAGGAAATCCTGATAGGCCCCGCGCACGGCACCGATCAGGAGCTTGTCGCGCACCGGCCGATCATTGACGAAGAGATACTGATGCTGTGCGGTCGCCCGGTTGAGCGTCGGCACGGCGGCGTAGCCCGAGAGCCGCACCCCTTCGCGCTCGGCGGCAAGCGCCAGCGCATTGTCGGCGAAGTCGCGGCCCATGATCGCGGCGAGCCGGCCGAGGCGCGCATCGAGCAGATCGCCGTCGGCCGCCTGGAGCTTGACGAGCGTGCGCGCACCGTCGGCCAAGACGAAAGCCACGGCCGGATGCGCCATGGCGAGGCGGTTGACCACGTCGACCGCCGCTTGGAGCTCGCTGCGCTCCGATTTCATGAATTTGAGGCGCGCAGGGGTGGCGAAGAAGAGATCGCGCACCTCGACCCGCGTCCCGGGCGGGTGTGCCGCCGGCTGCACCCGTCCCTTGGCCCCGGCTTCGACGGCGAGGCTCCATGCCTCGCTCGCCCCGCGCAGGCGGCTCGTCAGCGTGAGCCGGCTCACCGCCCCGATCGATGGCAGCGCCTCCCCGCGAAAGCCCAAGGTCGCGATGCGCGTCAGGTCGTCGTCGGGGAGCTTGGAGGTGGCGTGGCGCTCGACGGCCAAGGCGAGCTCGTCCGCACTCATGCCGTGACCGTCGTCGGTCACGGCGATGAGCGTGCGCCCGCCTTCCTGCAACAGTGCCGTGACGCGCGTGGCCCCCGCGTCGAGCGCGTTCTCGATGAGCTCCTTGAGGGCGGCCGCCGGGCGCTCCACCACCTCGCCGGCCGCGATCTGGTTGACCAGATTGGAGGAGAGGACGCGGATGCTCATCGCGCGCGGCTCTCTGCGAGATAGGCGCGCGCGCGGCGCTTGCCGTCCTCCACCGCCGGCTGGTCGAAGGGATCGACGCCGAGAAGATCGGCGGCGATGATCACCTCGAGCATGTAATGCATGAGAAGTGCTCCGAGCGTGCGCTCGTCCACGCGCTCGACGGCGAGGAGCCGCACCGGCCGGCCGGCGGCGACGAGGGTGTCGTAGGTGGCGCGCTGCTCGGCGGCGAGAAGATCGCCCATGGTGGCGCCAGCGAGATAGCCGAGCCCGGGCTCGCTCGCGAGATCGGCGGGAAGGGCGCGGCCCTTGCGCTCCTGTGCCGCGAGCACGAGGGTGAACATCTTGTCGGCAGGACCGTCGAGGTAGAGCTGGAGCTGGCTGTGCTGATCGACGGTGCCGAGTGCCCGCGCCGGGGTCGAGCCCTTGCCGCCCTTGCCCAGGCTTTCCGCCCAGAGCTGACGGAACCACATGCCGAAGGCGGCCAGGCGATCGACGTAGGGCATGATCACATTGCCGGCCATGGCATGATGGGATTGCAGCGCCACCGCGATCGCCGCACCGACGGCGGGAGCCAGCGCCGCGGGCTCGGCGCCTGCCAGGAGGACCGCACTCACGCTGCCGGCACCCTCGCGCAGGGCCGCGATGTCCGCGCCCGCCACGCACGCGGGCAAGAGGCCGACGAGGGTGAGGACGGAGAAGCGCCCGCCGATCTCCGGGTCATGGTCGAGCACCGAGATGCCGAAGCGCTCGGCAAAGCGGCGCATGGGGCTGTCGCCGGGCGCGGTGATCATGGTGAAGTGGCGGCGGGCGGCACTCTCGCCCACGGCCGCGCGCACGGCGGCAAAGCTCACCAGGAGCTGGGCGATCGTCTCGGGCGTGGCACCGGATTTCGAAATGGCGAGAAAACCCGTGTGCCGCAGATCGACGGCATGGAAGAGGGTCTCGAAGCGCTCGGGGTCGATGTTGTCGAGAAAGCGCAGACGCGGCGCATCCGGGCGCGGCCCGAAGTCCTGGTCGAGGAGGGCGACGAGAGCCTGGCCGCCGAGGCTCGAGCCGCCGGTACCGAGTACGACGAGGTCGCGGAAGCTCTGCCGCATGCGCGCGGCATGGTGCTCGATGGCGGCGAGGTCGGCGCGCGTCTCGGGCAGCCGCAGGAGCGGGAGCGAGCCATCCGCGTGAGCGGCCCTGAGACGCAGCAAGACCGGTGCCGTCGCCGCAAGGCTGCCCTCGTATTCCGCGCGCGTGAGGCCATGCGGACCGATGCGCTCGGCGAAGCACGCCTCCACGATCTGGCGATATGGAGTTGCAGCCCCCGGCAGAAGGGCGAAATCGAGTGCGGCCGCCGCAGGGGT
>DATJAC010000089.1:0-4967 GCA_035516655.1 Alphaproteobacteria bacterium
GGGGTGTCGGTCCTGGTCTCGCTGGTCGAGCGCACGAGCGCAAGCGCACGCGTCAAGTTCGAGATCGTCGACACGGGCATCGGCATTCCCGAGACGCTGCAAGACGGCCTCTTCGCCCAATTCTCCCAGGTCGACCCCTCCTACACGCGCCGCTACGGCGGCACCGGTCTCGGCCTCGCCATCTCCAAGAAGCTCACCGAGCTGATGGGCGGCACGATCGGCTTCGTCAGCACGCACGGTGCCGGCAGCACGTTCTGGTTCGCCCTCGATCTCGAGTGCGCGGAAGGCGAAGCGGATGCCGCGGTGCCGCCGCACGGCGCTGCCCCCGCCCGCGTCCTCGTCGTCGACGACAATCCGGTCGCCAGCGCCATGCTCGAGCGCCAGCTCGGAGCGGAAGGGTTTTCGGTCGCCGTGGCGGGCGACGCGGAGGCGGCACGCGCGGCCCTCGAGCGCAGCACGCGCTCCGGCACCGGCTTCGCATTCGCCCTCATCGACCAGCAGCTCGGTGAAGGAAGCGGGATAGCGCTTGCCAAGGAGATCAAGCGCAAGCCGGCACTCAAGGCGATCCGGCTGGTCCTGCTCGTTCCGCTCGGCGGACGCAGCGAGACGGGCGGGGCCGGACCCGACGTCTTCGCAGCGGTGCTCAACAAGCCCGTGCACCAGACGATCCTCGCCAAATGCCTGACGCAGCTTGCCGAGCCCGGGGCCACGGCGGCATCCGCAGCGGCACCCGGGCGCGGCGAGGCAGAGGCTCTTCCCGCCCGCGGGCGTGCTGCCGCCCCGCCGTCGGCGGTCGCGGATGCCAACCTGCTCCTCGTCGAGGACAGCGCGATCAATCAGATCGTGGCGACCGCCATGCTCGCCAAGATCGTGCGTACCGTCGATATCGCGAACAACGGCCTCGAGGCCTTGGCGGCGATCGCGGCCAAGGACTACGACCTCATCCTCATGGACGTCGCCATGCCCGAGATGGACGGGCTCGAGGCGACGCGCAGGATCCGCGCCCTGCCGCCACCCAAGGGCGCCGTCCCCATCATCGCAATCTCGGCCCATGCGCTCGAGAGCGACCGCCAGCGCTGCCTCGCGGCGGGGATGGATGATTACGTGACCAAGCCGATCGACCGCGCGAGCCTCATCGAGGCCGTCACGCGCTGGCTCGGCGGCGGGAAGGCCCGGGCCCAGGAGCCGGCCCCTGCCCGCACGGCGGAGCGCGAGGCCGGCCTTGCCGTGCTCGATCGCGCGACCCTCGACCAGCTCGCGGCGGACACCGATCCGGGGATCGCCCAAGAGCTGGTCAGGACCTTCGTGCACGAGACGGTAGCGCGGCTCGACCACATCGCCCACGCCGCGGACAAGCGCGACTTCACCACGCTCGAGCGCGAGGCCCACTCGCTCAAGAGCAGCTCCGGCACCTTCGGAGCATTGGCCCTCCAGGAGCACGCCAAGGCCCTCGAGCTCGCCTGCCGGGACGGCTCGCGCGATCGCGCGCTCATGCTGGTCGCCCCGCTCCGCGCGCTCGTCGCCGCGGCGACCGCGGCGATGACGCGGCATTTCGAGGACGCGCGCTGAGGGAGTCCCGATTCGGAAATTCGTTTGATCCTGAGAAAACCGTCATTGCGAGCGCAGCGAAGCAATCCAGCACGCTAGGCGCAAGACCCGCCCTCGATTGCTTCGGCCCCCATCGGGCGCCTCGCAATGACGAGTTTTCCTGATGTGGTGAATTTCAGAACCCGCACTCTAGATCGAAAACGCACCGAGGCGAACGAAGCGCCGCCCCTAGCCTTCCCCACCGGTCTGCCAGCTCATGCGCTTGCGGTAGATGGTGGAGGCGCTGATGCCGAGGTGGGTGGCGGCCTTGGGAATATTGCCCTGGCAGAGGCGGATGGCGTCCTCGATCGCGTCCTTCTCGATCTGCCAGAGCGGGCGGATGCCGTCGGCAGTTGCCTGGCCTGGGGCGGTCGCCTGCCTGGCCACCGCCTCTTCGCGCCCCCTGGCCGCGGGCAGCGCAGCACTGCTCGCCTCCACATGGTCGAGCGGGGGCGGGAGCATGTCGAGCGTCACCGTCTCGGCGTCCTTCAGCACGACGACGTTGCGCAGCACGTTCTGCAGCTGACGCACGTTGCCCGGCCAAGGGTAGCTCCGCAGCACCGCCTCGACTTCGGGCGCGAAGCCGGTGAAGCGCTTGCCCTCCTCCTTAGCGAAGAGCGTCAGGAAATGACGGGCAAGCGCCAACACGTCGTCGTCGCGCTCGCGCAAGGGCGGGAGATGGACGGGGATGACGTGGAGGCGGTAGTAGAGGTCCTCGCGGAAACGGCCGGCCTCGACCTCCTTGAGCGGGTCCTTGTTGCTCGCACAGATGAAGCGCACGTCGGCCTTCTCCGTCACGCGCCCGCCCACCTTGACGAAGCTTCCCGTCTGCACGAAGCGCAGCAGCTTCGATTGCAGATCGAGGTTCATCTCGCAGATCTCGTCGAGGAAGAAAGTACCGCCTTTGGCCCGCGCGGCGGCACCCTCGCGCTCGGCGACGGCACCGGTGAAGGCACCCTTCACGTGCCCGAAAATCTCGCTCTCGATAAGATCGTGCGGGATGGCGGCACAATTGAGCGCCACGAAGGGCTGGCGCGCCCGCGGGCTGCGCTGGTGGATCGCCTGCGCGCAGACCTCCTTGCCGGTTCCGCTCTCGCCGGTGATGAAAATCGTCGCCTTGCTGGCGGCGGCGCTGTCGATGATGCGGTAGACGCCCTGCATGGGGAGCGAGGAGCCGATGAAGCCCATGTACTCGTCGCGCCCGAAATCCTCCTTGAGCGTCTCGACCATGCGGGCCAAGCGCTGGCGCTCGAGCGCGTTGCGCAGGGTAATGAGGAGGCGATCGGCGCTGAAAGGCTTGACCAGGAAGTCGTAGGCCCCTTCGCGCATCGCCTCGACCGCAGTCGTGATCGAGCCGTGCGCGGTGATGACGATGACCGCGACCGGCAACGCCTGGGAGTGCACGCGCTTCAGGATCTCGATCCCGTTCATGTCCGGCAGGGCCAAGTCGAGGAGGACCGCTTCCGGCATCTGCCGCTCGATCTCAGCGAGGCCTGCTGCCCCCGTCTCCACATGGACGGTCTCGTAGGGCTCCTTGCGCAGATACTCGACATAGACGCGGGCGAGCGAGGCCGTGTCCTCGACGAGCAAGATGCGTGGGCGATCGGGAGTCGTCATCAAAGGGCCCGGAAATCCATGCGTGCGAACGACGGCAAAGCTAACCGAATCAATTGCCTTGTGCAATGAAGCCGGGACCGGGAGCGGAGTGTCGAGCGCGGCAACCACGCCGCCGTGCAGAGGGCCGTTCCCGTTGCCGCCCCAGCGCTTTATCTCTAGACTTCGGCCGCCGCCGTAGAGCGGCATATCTCGGGGGGAGACGATGTCCGAAGCGGTCAAATACGTGCTCGACGAGAGCCGCATTCCCAAGACCTGGTACAATATCGTGGCGGACCTGCCGCGCCCGCCGGCGCCCCCGCTCCATCCCGGCACCTTGCAGCCGATCGGGCCCGCCGACCTCGCCCCACTCTTCCCCATGGCCCTCATCCAGCAGGAGGTCTCGGCCGAGCGCTCAATCGAGATTCCCGAGCCGGTGCGCGACATCTATCGCCAGTGGCGGCCCTCCCCGCTTTACCGCGCGCGCCGCCTCGAGGCGGCGTTGGGCACCCCTGCGCGCATCTATTACAAGTACGAAGGCGTCAGCCCGGCCGGCAGCCACAAGCCGAATACCTCGGTCGCCCAGGCCTTCTACAACAAGGAGGCCGGGGTCAAGCGCCTCACCACCGAGACGGGAGCCGGCCAATGGGGCTCGGCCCTTGCCTTCGCAGCCGCCCTCTTCGGCCTCGAGGTCAAGGTCTACATGGTCAAGGTGAGCTTCGAGCAGAAGCCCTACCGCAAGGCGCTCATGGAGGCATGGGGGGCCACATGCGTGGCGAGCCCGTCGAGCGAGACCGCGGCCGGGCGCAAGGTCCTCGCCGAGCATCCGAACTCGACCGGCAGCCTCGGCATCGCCATCAGCGAGGCGGTCGAGGTCGCCGCCCAGCGCGCCGATACCAAATACGCGCTCGGCAGCGTGCTCAACCACGTGCTGCTGCACCAGACCGTGATCGGGCAGGAGGCGATGCTGCAGCTCGAGATGGCGGACGACTATCCCGACATCATCATCGGCTGCACGGGCGGAGGCAGCAATTTCGCCGGCATCGTCTTCCCCTTCCTCGGCGTCCAATTGCGCGGCGGAAAGAAGGTGCGCGTGATCGCGGTCGAGCCCTCCGCCTGCCCCACGCTCACGCGCGGCAAATACGCCTACGACTTCGGCGACACCGGACATCTGACCCCGCTCGTCAAGATGCACACGCTCGGCTCCGCCTTCGTGCCGCCGGGCTTCCACGCGGGCGGCTTGCGCTATCACGGCATGGCCCCGCTCGTGAGCCTCATCCAGGAGCTCGGCCTCATCGAGTCGCGCGCCTACCACCAGGGGCCGTGCTTCGAGGCCGGGGTCGCTTTCGCGCGCAGCGAGGGCGTGCTCCCGGCCCCCGAGGCCAATCACGCGGTGCGCGCGGTGGTCGACGAGGCCCTCGTCTGCAAGAAGGAAGGCAAGCGCCGCACCATACTCTTCAACCTGTGCGGCCACGGCCATTTCGACATGCAGGCCTACATCGACTATTTCGCCGGCAAGCTCGAGGACCGCGACTACGACGCGGCCGCCCTCTCAAGCGCGCTTGCCGAGCTGCCCAAGGTGGCGGCGGAATAGGCGACATCGGGCTGTCCCTCACCCTTCCCGTCGCTCGCGCGACGGGCCCCTTCCCTCTCCCGCTTGCGGGAGAGGGTGGCGAGCGAGAACGTTTGACGCCTGCCAAGCGTAAAAGGTGAGGGAGGGCTCCGCCCTACATGGCACTCCCGCCAGCGGCGCGGGATGCGCGCCGCTTCCTGGCCGATATTGACGG
>DATJAC010000090.1:0-3451 GCA_035516655.1 Alphaproteobacteria bacterium
AGGTCTCGTCGACGAGGAGCTTGAGCCCGTACTTCGCGAGCCCGCCCTCGCGCATGGGCTTGGTGAAGCTGACGGGTGCCGCCGTGTTGTCCGAGATGATGCCGGTCGTGGTCGGCTTCTTGCCGGTCGCACTCTCCGCCAGCGCCACGATGGTCGGCAGGGCCAGCTCAGCCTGGCGGTCGCCCGTCGCCGAGGTCTGGAACACGTAATGGAAGCCGCGGCTGGTGATCTGGTCGGAATAGGAGAGCGTCAGCCACGGCAGCTCGGCGCGCTCGGTCACCTCCGTGACCGCGAGCGTGAAGGAGCTGAGCCAGGCGCCGACCCCGCCCGCGAGATCCGGGTTCTGCGCGAGCACGCGCTGAGCGGCGTTCTTGGCCTTCTCCGGCGTGTCGCCGGTGTCGGCGACGATGAGCTTCAGCTTCGCCCCGCCGAGCGCCTTGATCCCGCCCGCGGCGTTGATGTCGTCGATCGCCATCTCGGCACCCATGCGCTCGAGCAGCCCCTGGCGCGCCCAGGGTCCCGAGAGCGGCACGATGAGGGCCACGTCCACGTCCTTGGCCGCGGCGGGTAAAGCCGGCAGGAGTGCGGCAGCAAGTGCTGTCGCGACGAGTGCCAACGCCGCGCGCGACAGAAGTCCGTTCGTGCGAGCCATCTTCCTTCCTCCCCGGGCGACTGCCCGATTACATGCCGAGATAGACCGTTCTGATGCGGTCGTCTTTCAGGAGTGCTTCGCCGCTGCCGGCGAGCACGACTCCACCCGTCTCGAGCACGTAGCCGTAATCGCAGGATTGCACCGCTTCGGCCACGCGCTGCTCGACGAGCAGGATAGTCAGCCGGTCCTCGCGATGCAACTCGCCGATGCGCTCGAAGATGAGATCGGCGACCGCGGGTGCCAGTCCCATCGAGGGTTCGTCGAGCATGAGGAGCCGGGGTGCCGAGGCGAGGCCGCGGCCGATCGCCAGCATCTGCTGCTCCCCGCCCGAGAGCGTGCCGGCAAGCTGCTCGCGGCGCTCGGCGAGGACGGGAAAGAGCGCGTAGATGCGCGCGAGGTTCTTCCGCCAATGGCGCCGTCCCGCGGCAGGATGAGCACCCATCTCGAGATTCTCCAGGACGGTCATCGAGGGGAAGACCTGCCGGCCTTCCGGGACGTGGGCAATGCCGAGGTGCGCGCGCCGGGCGGCTGGGACGGCAAGGAGCTCGGCTCCTTCGTAACGGATGCTGCCCGAACGTGCTGGGACCGTGCCGGAGATCGCCTTGAAGAGCGTCGTCTTGCCGGCGCCGTTGGGGCCGACGATGGTGACGAACTGGCCCTCGCCGACGGCGAGCGACACGCCCGAGAGTGCGCGCAAGCCGCCGTAGGCGACGGTGAGATCCTCAACCGCGAGCATGGAGGGCCGTCCATTTGCTGCCGAGATAGGCCTCGACCACGCGTCTGTCCGCCGTCACCTCGCTCGGCCGGCCGACCGCGAGCACGCGGCCGTGGTTGAGCACGACGAAGCGCTCGGCAAGGCGCATCATCGCGCGCATCGTATGCTCGATGATCACGACCGTGGTCCCGGCGGGCGGGAGCGACTTGACCACGGCGAGCATCTCCTCGATCTCGCCCGCGGCGAGGCCGGCAAGGGGCTCGTCCATGAGCAGGAGCCGCGGCCGCCCGGCGAGGGCCCGTGCCAACTCCATCAGGCGGAGCTCCTTGTTCGAGAGGCTGCCGGCGCGGGCGGCCGCGCGCTCGGCCAATCCTACCCTTGCCAAGGCATCGTGTGCCGCGGCGAAGGCCTCGTCCTCGGTCGAGGTGCGGACATGGGCGCCGACGACGACGTTGTGCAGGACCGACATGCGCTGAAAGGCCCGCACGACCTGGAAGGTGCGCCCCACGCCCAGGCGGCAGATGCGGTTGGGCTTGCGTCCGCCGAGGGCGGAACCTGCGAAGACGACCTCGCCGCTGTCGGGTTTGAGGAAGCCGTTCAAGAGATTGAAGAGAGTCGTCTTGCCCGCGCCGTTGGGGCCGATGATGCCGAGAATGGCCCCTTCCTCGACCGCGAAGCTGACCTGATCGACCGCGCGCAGCCCGCCGAAGGACCGCGAGAGCTCGCGCACCTCGAGAAGCGGCTGGCCCAAGGGCGGGAGAGGGGTGCGGACGTCCGCCGCCGCAGCCGGCAGGCCGCGGCCGGCCCTATCGCGGGCGCTCTCTCCCGCGCGCGTGCGGCCGAGCCGATCGCTCACGCGCCAAAAGATGCCCTCGGGGGCCAGGAGGATGACGAGGATGATGGCGAGGCCGTAGACCACACCTTGGATGCCCGGAATCACGTCGCCGAGCTGGGCCTGGAGCGTCTCGCTCAAGGGGATGAGGATCACGGCACCGATCACCGGCCCCCAGAGGGTGCCGCTGCCGCCGAAGAGGGTCACCACGAGGGCCTGGGCCGAGGTGAGCACGCCGAAGACGCTCTCCGGCGTCACCACGAGGAGGACGACCGCGTAGAAGCCGCCGGCGGCCGACGCGATCGCACCTGAGAGCGTGATCGCGCGCATCTTCCAGGCGAGCGTGTCGATGCCCGCCGCCTCCGCGGCCGGCTCGTTCTGCTTGATGGCGAGGAGCGAGCGGCCGAAGCGCGAGCGCTCGACCGCGAGCGAGACGAGGAGAGCCGCCACGAGCAGGCCGAGCGCGAGGGCGATATAGACGCGGTAGTCGCTGAACTGCATGTAGGCAGCGGGGTCGGCGCGCTTCATCGGCAAGGTCACTTCCTGGTAGCCGAGCCACTCGAAGACGTAGAGGAGGGCCAAGGGATAGGCCAGCATGGCGAGTGCGAAATAATGCCCGCGCAGGCGGAAAGTGGGATAGCCGATGACGAGGGCCGCGACGACCCCCGTCACCATGCCGAGCGGGACGCCCAACCAGGGCGTCAGGTCGAAGCGGACGAAGAGGATGGTGACGGTGTAGGCCCCGAGGCCGAAGAAGGCGGCGTGGCCGAAGGAGACGAGGCCGGTATAGCCGCTCAGGATGTTCCAGGAGAGCCCCATCACCGCCCAGATCGGCACCAAGGTCATCATGAGCTGGTAGTAGGAGTTGTCGACCGCGAAGCCGAGGGCGAGCCAGCCGAGGGCGACGAGTGCCATGACCGCGAGCGGGAGCGCGATGCCGCCGCGGCCGCCCACTCAGACGCGCTCCGCGGCACGGCCGAAGAGCCCCTGCGGCCGCATGAGGACGACGAGGAGGAAGACCGCGAAGATGGCCGCATTCTGCAGCTGCGCCGGCAGCACGAGGGTCGAGAGCTGCTGCACGAGGCCGATGGTTAGCCCGCCCCAGAAGGCGCCCAGGATGCTGCCCATGCCGCCCATCACCACGCCCGCGTACATGATGATGACGAAGTCGAGCCCGATATAGGGCTGGAAGGGATTGAAGGTCCCGACGAGCCCGCCGGCGATCGCGGTGATCCCCGTGCCGATGCCGAAG
>DATJAC010000091.1:0-32845 GCA_035516655.1 Alphaproteobacteria bacterium
TCGGGGTGCGCCTGCTGCACTCCTCGGGGGCGGACGTGCTCGATCAGGCGGGGAGGAACGCGGTCGAGCTCAGCGCGCCCTTCGGAGCGCCGCCCGCGGAAATCATAGGCGATCAGATCGGCATGGCGCTGACGCTCTATATCGGGCCGGACGCGCGAAAATTTCAGTAGGCCGGCCCTGCAGTCCTTGCCGCACCCGCCTCGGCGCGAGGATCGTCTCAGTTGAGCGGGGCGCGCGAGTGTTCCCGCCGGTTCATCCAGGCGAGCGCCTGCTCGAGCGGCATCGGGCGCGCGAAATAATAGCCCTGCAGCGAGGGCACGCCCAAGGCCGAGAGCACGCGGGCAAGGACGGCGGTCTCGACCCCTTCGGCGACGCTCTCGAGCCCGAGATTGCGCGCGAGATCGACGACCGACTTCACGATCGCATAGGAATCGCGCGAGTCCGCGACGTCGAGGATGAAGGACTTGTCGATCTTGAGCTCAGAGAACGGCATCTCGCGCAGCGCCTTGAGCGAGGAGTATCCGGTCCCGAAGTCGTCGATCGCCAGGCGGAAGCCCTTGAGGCGCAGCCGCGTCAGGATATCGACGGTCGCGCGCGGATCCTTCATCGCGACACTCTCCGTCACTTCGAAGGAAAAGGAGGAAATCTTCGAGCCGCTCTCGACGACGAGGGTCGCGACCCGGTCCGGGAAATCGAGGCGGCGCAAGTTCGCACTCGAGATGTTGATCGCGATGGGGAGGGTCGAATGGCCGTTGGCGAACCGGCTCTGGTGGGAGATCGCCTCGCGCACGACCCACATCGTCAGCTCGTCGATCACGGTGTCGTCGAGCTCGGCGAGCGGGATGAAGCGCTCGGGCAGCAGCATGCCGAACTCCGGGTGCGGCCACCGGATCAAGGCTTCGAACTTGTTGATGTCGCCCGTACCGGAGGTGACGACCGGCTGCAGGAAGAGCTCCATCTCGCCGGCACCGAGCGCCCGCCCGACGTCGGCCGGCGAAATCCGTCCCGCGAGTGCGGCGGTGCCTGCCGCGGATTCGGGCGCGCTCTCCCCTTGGAGATTGCTCCGCGCCACGTTGCCGAGGAACGTGCGCACCTCCGCCGCCCGTGTCGGCTTTTGCAAGACGCCCGAGACCGCGAGGCCGAGGGAGGTCCCGAGCTGCTCGGCGGCGGCGAGGACCCTGCGGTCGAAGCCGCTTACCAGCACCACGTCGCCGCGATAGGCCTCGCGATGGAGAAAGCGCAGCTGCTCCACGCCGTCCGAACTGCCGAGCTGCAGGTCGAGCATGACGAGGTCGGGTGCCGCCCGGCGGAACGACGCCTGGAAGACGGTCTCGTCCATCGCGGCCGCCGCCGTCCAGCCGGCCCCTTCGGCGACGGCGACGATGAACGAGGCGAAGCGCTCCTCGTCGTCGAGCACCAGCAAATGCATTCAGGCTCTCCCCGCTTTATGCCTTGTCCAATATCTCGCGCAAAGTCCTCGCAAGCTCTCCCCGGCGATAAGGCTTGGTGATGAGATGCGCCCCCATGGCCTCGAGCTTGTCGCGTCCCACGCCCGGGCTCGCGAAGCCGCTGGCAAAGAGGAGCTTGATGTTGGGATTGCGCGCGCGCAGCTCGCGGCCGAGCCCGGCGCCGTTGAGCCGGCCCGGCATGACGACGTCGCTGAAGAGAAGATCGTAGTCGCCGTCGCGCATGAAGAGGTCGAGGGCCGCATCCGCGGTGGGGGCGACCGTCACGCTGTAGCCGAGCTTCCGCAGCATGGCCTCGCCGACCCGGCGGATCTGGGGATTGTCCTCGACGTAGAGGATGCGCTCCGTCCCGGTCGGCTCGGCGAGGGCCCCCGCTTCGCCGCGCGCGTCGGCCTCTCCGTCGTCGGCGGCGCGCGGCAGGTAGAGCCGCACGGTGGTGCCCTTGCCCTGCTCGCTCGTGAGCTTGACCGTGCCGCCGGACTGCTTGGCGTAGCCGAAGATCATGCTGAGGCCGAGCCCGGTCCCCGCTCCCTGGGCCTTCGTCGTGAAGAAGGGCTCGAAGGCGTGCGCCATCACCTCGGGCGTCATGCCGGTGCCGCTGTCGGCGACGGAGAGGACGACGTAGTCGCCGGCCACGAGGTCGCTCTCCGCTTGGGCCTGGCCCTCGTCGATGACGACGTTGCGGCACTCGATCTTGGCCGTGCCCCCGTAGGGCATGGCGTCGCGTGCGTTGACGGCGAGATTCAAGACCGCGCTTTCGAGCTGCACCGCGTCCGTCATGACCGGCCAACAGTCGCTCGCGATCCGGCTCTCGATGCGGACCTGCTCGCCGAGCGTGCGCCTGAGGAGCGGCAGGAAATCCCGGATCGCGGTGCGCAGGTCGGTGCGTGCGGGCTTGAGCGGCTGGCGGCGCGAGAAGGCGAGCAGGCGCTTGACGAGCTCGGCGCCCGCGAGTGCTGCGTCGAGCGAGGCCTTGGCATAGCCGGCGGCGACTTTGTCTTCCCCTAGGCGCTCCTCGAGGAGATCGAGGTTGCCGATCACGGCACCGAGGATGTTGTTGAAGTCGTGCGCCAGTCCGCCGGTGAGCTGGCCCACGCTTTCCATCTTCTCCGCCTGGGTCAGGCGCTCCTCGACGCGCTTGCGCTCGGTCACGTCCTCGAGCTCGTAGATCACGCCGCGCAGCGCATCCGTCTCGTCGTAGACCGCGGCGCCCGAGAAGAGGACGTCGATGAGCTTGCCGTCCTTGCGGCGATGCTGCATCTCGATGCCTTGCTGCACCTCGCCGCTGAGGGCTTCGACGAAGAGGCGGTCGAACTCGTCGCGCGCTTCGGGAGGAACGAGCGAATAAGGCCGGCCGATCACCTCCTCGGCGCTGTAGCCGAAGGTCTTCTCGGCCGCGCGATTCCAGATGACGACGTTGCGGTTGGGTGTGACGCAGATGATCGCCATCGGCGAGGCCTCGACGATGCGCTCGAGGATGGTGCTCGTGCGCGCGAGCTCGTTCTCGGCACTCTCGCGCTCCTGCGCCTCGCGGCGCAGCGCCTCCTTCGAGCGCGAGACCTCGCCGGTGCGCTGAACGACCTCGCGCTCGGCCGCGCGCTTGCGGCGCTGCTCGACGAGGCAGTAGGCGACGAGCAGGAGGGTCATGACGAGCAGGGCCGCAGGGAGCGCCACGGTGACGGGCGAGCGCATTCCGGCGACAATGCTCGCCGGCACCTCGAGTGCCAGCGTCCACGGCTGGCCGAATTCCCTGAAGGAGCTCACGACGATCCGGCTGTCGGGGGCGGCAAGGGCGGCTTCGCCGGTGCCGGCGACGAAGCGCTTCAAAGTGGGCAGATAGACGACGACCGGCGGCTCGTTCTGGGCGGCGGCGGCAAGGTGGCCCATGTAGACGCGCAGCGTCTCGCCCGCGAGCGGGGCCGCGCGCATGGCGGCATCGAAGGCCGAGGCGAAACGCAACGCGCCCGCGACGAAGCCGATGAGCTTGGCGCGGCGCTCGCCGACGGAGCTCGGCACCGCGCCGCTGCGGTAGACCGGCGCGAAGACGACGTAGCTCGGCTGCGGCTCGCTCGCCAAACCGGAGCGGAGCGGCTCGGTCGCGACCGGCTCGCCCGCGTCCACCGCCTGCATCATGGCGTCGCGGCGCGAGGGATCGGAGGCGGCGTCGAGACCGCGCTCGCTCACCGTGTCGTCGAAGGAGACGTCGTAGACGACCGGGAAATATTCCGTGCGCTCCTCGACCGGCACGAGCTCGTTGCCCCTGCGCTCGACGATGCGGAAGTCCGCCCCTCCATTCGTGCGCTGCTGCGTCTCGAACCCCGCCTGCTCGTCGCGCGTGACCCGCGGCATCCAGCTCAGGCGATTGATCGGCACGCCGTCTTGGCGCGCGCCGAGGGCGAAGCGCTGGAAATCGTCGCGCGTCATTTCGCGCTGGCTCGCCATCAGCACCGCGAGCTCGCCCAAGGGGACGGCGAGGCGATCGATGTTGCGTTGGATCTCGCGCGCGCGCAGGTCGGTGCGCAGATCAAGGGCCGTGTGCACGCGGGCGTCGTCGAAGCGGCGCAGCTCCTCCACGGCGAAGAGCGACAAAGCGATGCCGATCACCGCGATGATCCAGGGTGCTCCCCGCATGGTGAATAGCCCAATCCGTCGCAACCCAGTCGCCCTCTTCGGATCGCTGCCCAAGCTCACGCGACGCCCGCCCTATTCTAGGCCAGGATAAATTTTTATCAACTTTAACAAATAGTTCGAGCCAACTGCTCAGCCCTTGGTGAGGCGAAGGCGCGCGCGGTCGCTGGGCTCGGCAGCGCCCGACGCGGCCTCCGCCGCCCCACCCGTCGAGCGGCGCGCGCGAGCAAAAGAGCAAGAGCCGTGCCGAATTGACGCGTCAATGCCGCCCCTTGCGCGCCGCGGCGGGCCCCGGTGGGGCACGGCACGGGTGCCGAAATCACCATGCAAAACAGGACGCTAGTGACGCAAATTGGCGGCCGCGACCGGCGGCGGCGATGCCATCGGCGCACGGCATTGGCCGTCGCGGCACCGGCAGCGGCCCCCGGCCGGCGGCACCCGCGCTTGCGCCTGGGCGGGCCCGCGCCAGCCGGCGGGCGCGGGCGCTAGCTCTCGGGATAGGCGATCTTGGTGATCGTGAGGGTGGTCTCGCCGGCGGGGCGGCTCCAGATGACGCTGTCGCCGACTCGGTGGCCGAGCAGCGACTCGGCAAGGGGCGACTTCACGTTGATCAGGCCGCGCTTGGGGTCCGCCTCGGTCGCCCCGACGAGGGTGTAGCTGCGCTCGCTGCCGTCCTCGTCGGTGACCGTGACGCGGGCGCCGAAGGCGACCGTGTCGGTGTGCTCGCCGTGGGCATGGGGATCGACCACGACGGCCGCCGCCCGGCGCAGCTCGAGGATGCGCATCTCACGCATGGCGCGCGTGAGTGCGAGCTTGTCGTCAGGCGAGGTCGCGCCGCGCAAGCGCGTGACCTCGGCATGCGCCTGCGCGAGCTCCGCTTTGAGACGCTCGAAGCCGGCCGGGGTCAAAAGCACGGGACCCTCGATCGCGGGGAGGTTGAGCTCCTCGTCGGTCAGCTTCTCCTCGTCGTCCTCCTTGACGAAGGCGCGGCTCACCTCACCCCTCCTCATTCCAAGGCAGCGGCCCGATGCTCTCCGGCCATAGCTTCCACCCGTCGCGGTGGTGGCGTCAACGCGCCTCTCGCAGGGCTGGAGCCGGGCGGTCTCACGTGGACGCGCGGGCCGTCCGCCCCGGTCCCGCCGGTTGCGATTTTTCACTGCACTTTCAATGCTATAGCGAACGAAGGGCGGTGGTGACGCCGGCCTCGGGGATTGCCCTTGCCGAGGGCCGCCGGGGTGCCCTAAAGAAGCGCTCTGGGCAGCACGGCAAGGCCTTTGACGGCAGCGGTGGAGCAAGGAGCCAAGTGACAGCGGACGAGTGCGACGGGCCGACCGCGGCCGACACCTACCTGCGCGCGCTGGCCGAGCGCGGCGTCGATTATTTCTTCGCCAACGCCGGCACCGATTTTCCCCCCATCATCGAAGCTTTCGCGCGTGCGGCCGAGGAGGCCACTCCGGTCCCCAAGGCGCTCGCCGTTCCCCATGAGAATCTCGCCGTCGCCATGGCGTACGGCCACACCATGGTCTCGGGTCGGCCGCAGGCGGTGATGCTGCATGTGAACGTCGGCACGGCGAATGCCATCTGCGGCCTGCTCAATGCCGCGCGCGAGCGCATCCCGATGCTGGTGGCGGCCGGACGCACGCCTTTCAGCGAAGCGGGCCGTGCCGGCTCGCGCAGCCTCTTCATCCATTGGGCGCAGGAGATGTTCGATCAGGGCGCGATGCTGCGCGAGATCGTCAAGTGGGACTACGAGCTCAAGCTGCCCGACCAGATCGCGTCGGCCGTCGACCGGGCGCTCTCGCTGGCGATGAGCGAGCCGCGCGGCCCGGTCTATCTCACGCTTCCGCGCGAGGTGCTCGCCGCCGCAGCCCCCGCCAATGGCGTGCCCCGGAACGCCGCCGCCGCCACGCGCGCCGGCATGCCCGATCCCGCGGCGATCGCCGAGGCGGCCCAGCTCCTGGCCCGGGCGGAACGCCCACTCGTCATCACCTCGAGCCTGGGCCGCGACCCGGCCGCGGTCGCCGCCTTGGCTGCCCTGGCCGATGCCTGGGCGTTCCCGGTCGTCAGTCACATTCCCAAGTCGCTCTGCCTGCCGAGCGACCACGCCATGCACCAGGGCTTCGATCCGGCCCCCTTCCTCGAGGCCGCGGACGTCGTCCTCGTGCTCGAGTGCGACGTGCCGTGGGTGCCGGCCCTGACCGGCCCGCGGCCCGGGGCCAAGGTGATCCACCTTGCCGTCGATCCCCTCTTCGGCCGTTATCCCATGCGCGGCTTCCCCGCCGATCTCGCCATTGCCGGCGAAGTCGCCGCGGGCTTGCGCCTGCTCGAGGCGGCCCTCGCCGAGGAAAAGCAGCGCATGGCCGCGCGCATCGCCTTGCGGCGCGAGCGGCTCGCGGGCGAGCGGGCCATGCGGCAGAACGCGATCGAAGCGCTTTACGAGCGCGTGCGTCACGAGCGGCCGCTCCATCCCATGGTGGTCTCGCGCGCCCTCGACCGCATCAAGGGCGATGACGCCATCGTGGTGAACGAGCTCGGTTGCGCCATCGAGGTGATGAGCTTCAAGAAACCGGGCACCTACTTCGCCGCGAGTCCCGCAGGTGGGCTCGGCTGGGGCCTGGGGGCAGCCCTCGGTGCCAAGCTCGCGGCACCCTCGCGCCTGGTGATCGCGGCGGTCGGCGACGGCTCCTACATGTTCGGCAATCCCACCCCCGCCCACTACGTGGCCCACGCCCATGGGCTTCCCGTGCTCTTCGTGGTTTTCAACAACGCCGGCTGGGCCGCCGTGCGCAAGGCGACCGAGGCCATGTATCCGGAGGGACGGAGCCGGCGCATGAACCGCATGCCGCTCGCCACCCTCGAGCCCTCGCCCGCCTTCGAGCAGGTGATCGCGGCCTCGGGCGGTCACGGCGAGCAGGTCGAGAGCGAGGCCGAGCTGGCCCCGGCCTTGGCGCGGGCCCTCTACGCGGTCACGGTCGAGAAGCGCCAGGCGCTCGTCAATGTGAGATGCGGCATCCCCGCCGTGCGCCACTTCTGAAGGGCCGCCGCGGGCTCGGCCGGCCCAGAGCCAACCCCTTGAGCCGCCGCGTTTTTCCGCTCCTCTTGATCGCACGTTCCCGCCGCCCCACATAGACCACGTGCGGCAGTGCCCCGGCGGGGCTGCCGCCTTCCAGGGTGCCGGAAACGGACCCGAAGCGGGCGACTCGCTCATGTGAGAGGAGATTGCTGGATGTCACGGTTGACGCTTTTCAACAGTCCGTTGCTCCTTGGCTTCGACCACTTCGAGCAGGCGCTCGAGCGGGTGACCAAGGCGGCCGCCGACGGCTATCCGCCCTACAACATCGAGCAGACGGGCGGCGACGGGCTCAGGATCACGCTTGCAGTCGCCGGCTTTTCCGAAGGCGACCTCGCCGTCCAGCTCGAGGACAACCAGCTCGTCATCCGCGGCAAGCAGGCCGAGGAGGACGGCGAGCGCGTCTATCTCCACCGCGGCATCGCAGCACGCCAGTTCCAGCGCAGCTTCGTTCTCGCCGACGGCATCGAGGTGATACGCGCCTTTCTCGACAACGGCCTTCTCCACATCGAGCTGCGGCGGCCGCCGGCCGCCAATCGCGTGCGCGCGATCAAGATCGACGCGACGCCGAAGCGCAGCGCACGCAAGGCGGACACCATCGAGCTCGTGTCCGGCAAGGGTCAATCCTGAGGGCGCCGGCTCAGAGGAGCGGCACCCGCAGGGATGTGAGGAGCAAATGCGATGATCAACGTCACGGATAGTCTGCGCAGCATCACCTCGCGCGAGCTTTACGCCCTCGGCGTGCAGGAGCTCGCCTACGTCAAGCGCGTGTCGCAGGAGGGCGCGGATGCCTATGGCGTCTTCGCCGCCGACGGCACCCCGCTCGGCATCATGGCCACGCGCGAGCTCGCCTTCGCCGCCCTCAAGCAGCACGACCTCGAGCCGATGAGCGCGCACTGAGGTTGGTGGGTCGGAAACCCACAAGAGCAGAAAAAGTTCGTCATTGCGAGGTGCCCGAAGGGCGCCGAAGCAATCCAGCGCGCGTCTTGCGTCAAGCCCGCTGGATTGCTTCGCTGCGCTCGCAATGACGGCTATTTCAGGCTGAGACGCGCCGGTCCCAGTCAGATTGTAGATCGCCCTATGCCGCGCGGCTGGCGGTCGAATCGGTGAGCAGCGCGTAGAGTGCTTCGGCAGTGTCCGAGCCGCGCAGCTTTTCGCAAATGGTGCGGTCGCGCAACAGGCGCGAGATGCGCGCGAGGGCCTTCAAATGGTCGGCACCTGCTTGCTCGGGGGCGAGGAGGAGGAAGATGAGGTCGACCGGCTGCTCGTCGATCGCCTCGAAATTGATCGGAGTCTCGAGCCGCGCGAAGACGCCGTAGAGCCGCTTGAGGCTTGCGAGCTTGCCGTGGGGGATGGCGATGCCGTTCCCCACCCCGGTGGTACCCAGCCGCTCGCGCTCGAACAGCACCTCGTAGATCTGCTTGTCGGAGACGCCGGTGAGCTCGGCCGCGCGCCGTGCCAGCTCCTGAAGCGCCTGCTTCTTGCTGGTCACCCGCAAATGCGGGAGCACACTTTCGAGCGTGATCAGATCTTCCATTTCCATGCTTTTATCCCTGGCGTAGGCCCGCCCTCGCCTAAGCCGTGCCGCCGCGGGGATCGACCCAGCCGATGTTGCCGTCGGGCCGGCGGTAGATCATGTTGAGCTCGCCATGCGCGCTGTTGCGGAAGAGCATGGCGGGCAGCTCGGCGAGATCGAGGCGCATGACGGCCTCGCCGACCGTCATGCTGTCGATCGCCGTCTTGAGCTCGGCGACGATCACGGGCTTGTCGCCGGCGGCGGCCGCGTCCTCGCTGTGCTCGGTCGGGGCGGCGAGGACGTACTGCAGCGCCTCGAGCGATGCCGCGTGCTGGCTCTGCTGCTTGTGGTGGTCGCGCAGGCGGCGCTTGTAGCGCCTCAAGCGCTTGCCGATGTGCTCGGCCGCCGCATCGAAGGCAGGGTAGGGCGCGTCCGCCTCGGCGTGGCCCTGCACGACGATGTTGCGTCCGGCGTGGACGGCGACATCGGCGCGGTAGAGATGGGCCTGGCGCGACAGCACGGCATGGGCGTCGAGGGCTTTGCCGAAGTATTTGTCGACCACGGCCAGGAGGGTGTGCTCGATATGGGTGCGCAGGGCCTCTCCCACGTCGAGCTGCTTGCCTGATACGGAAACCTTCATGGCTGATCGGTCTGCCGAAGCGTGTCCCTAGCCTGTCCGTAGCCGTGTCTCTTGGCGGCGCTGCCGGCCGGGGAAAGCTTGTCTCAAGCCGGCCTGTCCGCAAGGGGAGCCCACGTCGGAGGGGCCGGACGATAGTGAGCCGAGGGGCCTAAGTCAAGCGCACCCGCCGGGGGCCGGCAAGGGCCCTATAATTCCACCGATTTCAGCCGGCGGCGCTGCACCGAGGAGGGGATGCGGAGCGCCTCCCGGTACTTGGCGACCGTGCGCCGGGCGATATCGATGCCTTCCTTATTGAGGATGTCGACGATGCGGTCGTCCGAAAGCACGTCCGCGGCCCCCTCGCCGTCGACGAGCGCCTTGATGCGATGGCGCACGGCCTCGGCCGAATGCGCCTCGCCGCCCTCGGAGCTGGCGATCGCGGAGGTGAAGAAATACTTGAGCTCGAACATGCCGCGCGGGGTCGCCATGTATTTGTTGGTGGTGACGCGGCTCACGGTGCTCTCGTGCATGTCGATGGCGACGGCGATGTCGCGCAGCACGAGCGGCTTCAGGTGCTGCACGCCATGGGCGAAGAAGGCGTCCTGCTGGCGCACGATCTCGCTTGCCACCTTGAGAATGGTGGTGGCGCGCTGGTGCAGCGACTTCACCAGCCAGTTGGCGGATTGATAGCGCTCGGAGAGGTACTCGCGCCCGCCCTTGTCCTTCACCTCGCGGCTCACGCGCGCATAGTACTGCTGGTTCACCAGCACGCGCGGCAGGGTGTCGTTGTTGAGCTCGATGTGCCAGCCGCCGTCGGCGTGCGGGCGCATGAGCACGTCGGGGGTCAACGATTGCGCGACCCCCTGCTCGAAGGCCAATCCCGGCTTCGGGTTGAGCGCCTTGATCTCGGCCATCATGTCGAGGAGGTCCTCCTGGCTCGCCTCGCACAGTCGGCGCAAGGCGGCGAAATCGCGCCGCGCCAAGAGGTCGAGATGGTCGAGCAGGCGCTCCATGCAGGGGTCGAGACGGCCCCGGTCGCGCAGCTGGAGGGCCAGGCACTCCTTGAGGTTGCGCGCGAAGATGCCGGGTGGGTCGAGCTGCTGCAGCCGTGCCAAGGTCGCCTCCACGCGCGCGACCTCGCAGCCGAGCTGCTGCGCCACCGCCGCGAGCTCGACCGTGAGATAGCCCGCCTCGTCGAGGAGATCGACGAGATGGACGCCGATGACGCGGTCGACCGGATCGGCGAGATCCATGTTGAGCTGCTCGACCAGATGGTCGCGCAAGGTCACCGTGTCGGAGAGCGTGTCCTCGAGATCGAAGGCGCGCTCCTCGAAGCTCCCGCCCCGACCGGAGCTCCAGTTCGCGAAGGCGTCCGGGGCCGGATTCGGGCGCTCCGAGGGTTCCGCACCGTCCCAGAGGTTATCGTACTCGGTGTCGAGCGGGGCCTCGGCAGCCGCCTCCATCCGCGGCTCGCGCGTGAGATCGGCGATGTCGCCCTCGCCCGTCTCCGGGGTCTCTGCCGCCCCGTCGGCGGAAGCCTCGCCCTCGCCCGTCTCGCCCGTCCCGCGCTCCTCGGTCGAGCCCTCCGCCGCCTCGCCCTCGGGCGTCTCCGAGCGCTCGAGGAGCGGGTTCTGCTCGAGCTCGCGCTCGACGAAGGCGGTGAGCTCGAGGTTCGACATCTGCAGCAGCTTGATCGCCTGCTGCAGCTGCGGCGTCATCACCAGCGACTGCGTCTGTCGGAGATCGAGGCGTGTCGTGATCGCCATGGCCAGAGACGGTCTCCCGGCTACAGGCTGAACCGCTCGCCGAGATAGACGCGGCGCACGTCCTCGTGCGCCACGATCTCGTCCGGCTTGCCCTCCATCAGCACCTGGCCGTTGTGGATGATATAGGCGCGGTCGACGATCTCGAGCGTCTCGCGCACGTTATGGTCGGTGATGAGCACGCCGATGCCGCGATCCTTGAGATGGGAGACGAGGTCGCGGATATCGCTCAAGGCGATCGGATCGATGCCGGCGAGCGGCTCGTCGAGGAGCATGAAATGCGGTTGGGAGGCAAGCGCGCGCGAGATCTCGACCCGGCGCCGCTCCCCCCCCGAAAGCGCGAGGGCCGGCGCGCGGCGCAGATGCGTGATCGAGAATTCGGCGAGGAGGTCGTCGAGCATGGTCTGGCGCTTGTCGCGGTCCGACTCGACCACTTCGAGCACCGCACGGATGTTCTGCTCGACATTCATGCCGCGGAAGATCGACGGCTCCTGCGGCAGATAGCCGATGCCGAGCCGCGCGCGGCGGTACATCGGCAGATCCGTGATGTCGAGGTTGTCGAGCAGGATGCTGCCGTAATCCGCCGAGATGAGACCGGTGATGATGTAGAAGCAGGTGGTCTTGCCGGCCCCGTTGGGCCCGAGCAGACCTACGGCCTCGCCGCGCTGGACCGAGATGCTGACGTTGCGCAAGACCGGGCGCTTCTTGAAGCGCTTGCCGAGATTCTTGGCGAAGAGACCGGGATTGTCCGCGACAAGCCGCGGCCCGCGCAACTCGGCTTCCGCCTCCAGCGCCGCCGGGCCGTCACCGCGCCGCTCGCTCACGCGCCCCACCTCCTCATTTGTGCTCGCTGCCGGCTGCGGGCTTGGCGCCGGGTGCCACCCCGCCCGCGCTCGGGAGCCCCGTCGCCTCGCCCTGCCTCGGGACGAGCAGACCGCGCACCTGCTTCTCCTTGCCGCAGGCATAGAGTCGGCTGATACCGCTGTTCATGTTCATCGTCGCGCACTCGCCGTCGAGCTGGTCGGAGCCACGGGTGATCTTAACCGATCCCTTGAGGTCGGCGATACCGGTATCGAGATTATAATTGCCGTAGATGGCGTGTGCGACCGAGCTCGCGGTCGTGACCGTCACGTTGTTGAAGGCCTCGATGAAGCTCATCGCCAGCTGGCCCTTCTCGTCGGGCTTGAAGTGCGCCTCCATGATGTCGCTGGTCACCGTCTTGTCCTGGCGCACCGCCTTGGCGTTGCCGCGCGCGACCGCGTATAGCTTGAGCTTGTAGTACTCGAGCGAGTCGCGCGCCGTGATCACCCCTTTGGGCGTATCGAGCTCGAGCTTCTTGCCGGTCAACACGAAGACCGCGTTGTCGACGTCGTAGACTCCCTTGTCTCCCACTGCCGTGTCGGTCGGCGTGGTGATCTTGACGTCGTCATCCGCATCGAGGCGCCAGATGTCGGAGCCGCCCGACGGCGTCTTGCGATAATAGGCGGTCAGCGTCTGGCCGTAAACCGTGACATCGCCGCGGACCGCCTTGGCGTTGCCGCGGGCGACGTATTCCTGCTTCTCCTGCAGCCACTCGATGCCTTGCTCGGCCTCGACGTTGACCGGAGCGCCGTTGCTCGCGTCGCCGCCCAGGCCGAAGAGCGCGTTCGAGTCGGCGTTCGCCCCTTGCGCCGGGGCCTGGCCGCCGCCGGCCTGTCCCTTTGCCGCCGCCGCCGCGGGGCTGCGGGCCGGCGCAGGGCCGAGCGGCGGCCGCGGTGCTGCGGGCGGCTGGGTCAACTCCGCGGGCGGTGCTGCCGGCGGCGCCGGGGCCGCATTCGGTTGGGTTTGCCCCGGCGTTTGCCCGCTGGCCGGCGCGGTGCCGAGTGCCGGGGTGAGGACGCAAAGGGCGGCGAGTGCCGCAAGGCGCGCTGCTCCTCCCGCCCGGCCCGTCATCAGCGGGTCTTGCCCGCCGAGATCGGCTGGTTGGGGTTGATGTTGGGCACGAAATCGGGAATCTCGCTGCCGCCCTGCTCGTGGGAGCGCAGCAGGAGATGCGCCAGGCCGGTGAAGACGATGCGCGCGCCCTTGTCGTAGACGCGGAAGCCCTGCGACTCGATCGTGCCGAAGGGGCCTTGGCCGTAGACCGGGTCGTCGCCTTCGGCGGTGTTGTTCGCCATGTTGACGTGCGCGGCGAGGGTCTGAAACTCGTAGCCGTCGTCGTGATAGAGATCGACCTTGCCGATCAGGTCGAGCTGTTGGTCCTGCTCGCGGTAAACGCCGTAATCCGCTTTGAGTGCGATCCAGTTGCCGCGCGTGATCGTGATATCGGCGACGGGATGATCGAGCTCGACCACGTCCGATTGCGGAGTCTTCTTCATCGCGGAATCGGCCGTGACCGCAAAGGGCTCGCCGCGCTTGTCCGTGCCCTGATAGCGCGGATTGACCATGCGCAGGTTCTGCACGTCTTCAGGGGTGATGCTGGAGAGCCCGATGTGGAAGCCCTCGTCGCGCGTTTGGAACTGCGGCCAGGCGACGACGAGCAGCACGATTCCGACCGCGATCGCCGGCAACACGATCTTCATGGTGCCGACGAACGAGCTGTAATTCCTGCTCGAGGGTGCTGCCAAAATGCGCGGACGCGGCAGTTGCAGGCGGTGCCGCCTGCGCCCCTCGACGCTCGGCTTCTCCTTGGTGAGCTCCACCATCGCCTGCCTCGCGATCAGCTCACGCCCGCGCGCAGGCAGTCGTGGATGTTGAGGATGCCGACCGGACGGCCGTCCTCGACCGCGAACAGGCAGCCGATGCCGCGATTGTCGATGCCGCGCGTGTTCATGAGATTGAGCGCCTCGACGGCCAGCGCCTTGGGCCTGATCGTCTGCGGTGCCGGGGTCATCACCTCGCCCACGGTCATCTCGAGGATCGCCCCTCCCATGTGCCGGCGCAGGTCGCCGTCGGTAATGATGCCGATCAGCTTGCCCGCGCGATCGATCACGCCGACGCAGCCGAAATGCTTGGCCGTCATGACGAGGATGGCCTCCGACATGAGGACGTCGGGCCGCGTCAGCGGCATCGCGTCGCCGCTGTGCATGACGTCGGCCACGGAGAGGAGCTGGCGGCCGATCGATCCGCCGGGGTGAAGCGCCTGGAACTGATCGAGGGAGAAGCCCCGTCGCTCGAGGAGCGCTATCGCGAGCGCGTCTCCAAGGGCGAGCATCACCGTGGTCGAGGTGGTGGGGGCCAGGCCGAGCGGACAGGCCTCGGGCACGTTCGGCAGAAGCAGCGCTATGTCCGAGGCTTCCGCGAGCGAGCTCGCGGCCCCGCCCGTGATGGCGACGAGCGGAATGCCGAAGCGCCGCGTGTAGGCGACGAGATCGGCGAGCTCGTTGGTCTCGCCCGAATTCGACAGCGCCAGGACCGCGTCCTCGCGCGTGATCATGCCGAGATCCCCGTGACTCGCCTCGGCGGGGTGGACGAACAGCGCCGGCGTGCCGGTCGAGGCAAGCGTCGCCGCGATCTTGCGGGCGACGTGCCCGCTCTTGCCCATGCCGGTCACCACGACGCGACCGCGCACGCGGCGCAGGCGCTCGACCGCGTCCGCGAAGCTGCTGCCGAGCGTACGCGCGAGCGTCTCGATGGCCGCCGCCTCGAGGCGCAGCACGCGCCGGGCTGCGATCAGATCGCTGTCGCCTGCTTGGCTCTCGGCGAGCTCGGCCAGCGCTTCCTCCCTGCCAGGCGCGCAAGGCTTGCCGGAAGGCCTTCCCTCCGGCCGCTCGCGAACCGTCCGGCGCTCCTGCATTTCCTTGTAATAGCTCACGGATTCACATCGTGCCCAGTATGCGCCCCGGTCCAGGGCGGGTCAATGAATTGCGCCGGCTCGCGCGCCCTCAATGGGCGAAGATGTCGGGCTCGTCCCAGCCGCCCAGATCGAGCTCGGCCCGCGCAGGCAGGAAGGCAAAGCAGGCCTGAGCCAGCTGCTGCCGCCCCTCGCGCTCCAGGAGGGCATCGAGCTTCGCGCGCAGCGCATGCAGATGAAGCACGTCGGTCGCGGCATAGACGAGCTGCTCCTCGCTGAGCCGCTCCGCTCCCCAGTCGGTGAGCTGCTGCTGCTTGCTGAGCTCGATGCCGAGCAGGTCGCGGCAAAGATCCTTGAGGCTGTGCCGGTCGGTGAAGGTGCGCGCGAGCTTGGAGGCGATCTTCGTGCAGTAGACCGGACGGCACGCCACACCGAGATGGTAGCCGAGCGTGGCCACGTCGAAGCGCGCGAAATGGAAGAGCTTGGTGACGGCGGGATCCACGAGAAGGGCTTTCAGGTTGGGTGCCTCGTAGCGGCCGCGGGCGAATTGCACCACATGGCAAACGCCGTCGCCCGCGGAAAGCTGGGCGAGGCAGAGACGGTCGCGCCGCGGGTTGAGCCCCATGGTCTCGGTATCGATCGCGACCACGCCGCCCAAGGACAGGCCCTTGGGGAGGTCGTTGTGGTGCAGCCTGATCTGCGGCGGTGAGACGCTCATCAGCGACGCGTGCGGCAAGCCGGCCCAGGAAGTGGTGCCCAGGAGAAGACTCGAACTTCCACGGCCTTGCGGCCACAGGTACCTGAAACCTGCGCGTCTACCAATTCCGCCACCTGGGCTAGGAAGAATCCGCCAATGTCCTCGGTCCGCACTGCCTAGCCCGCCCCTCCCCTCGATGTCAATCGGCTTCTCGCCGCGCGCCGCACAGCCGCTGCCGCTTTCGCCCTCCGCCCCTCTGCTTGCAGCGTGCCGCAAGAGCGGATAAGAAGCGGCCGGGAGCGGAGGAGGGGAGATGGCAAATCGCCGCGTCACCGTCTTCGGCGGCTCGGGCTTTCTCGGCCGTCACCTCGTAAAGCGGCTCGCCGCGCGCGGCGACATCTTGCGCATCGCCGTGCGCGATCCGGCCGGGGCCGCCTTCCTTAAGCCGATGGGCGACGTCGGGCAGGTGGTGCCGCTCAAGGTCGACGTGCGCGACGAGGCCGCCGTCGCCTCGGCGGTCGCGGGCGCGGACGCGGTCGTGAATCTGGTCGGCATCCTCTTCGAGCGCGGCCGGCAGCGCTTCGCCGAAATCCATGCCGCGGCCGCCGGCCGCATCGCCCGGCAGGCCCGGCTAGGAGGGGCCAAGCGCCTCGTCCAGGTCTCGGCCCTAGGAGCCGATCCGGAGGGGCCGGCCCTCTATGCCCGCAGCAAGGCGGCGGGGGAGCAAGCCGCGCGCGCGGCCTTCCCTGACGCCACCATTCTGCGCCCGAGCGTGGTGTTCGGTCCCGAGGACGACTTCTTCAACCGCTTTGCCGCCCTTGCGCGCATCCTGCCCGCCCTTCCCGTCCTCGGCGCCTCGCCCCGCTTGCAGCACCTTCCCGCGGGCGGCGCTCGGTTCGAGCTCTGCGGCGACGGCGGCCCGCGCTTTCAGCCGGTCTATGTCGGCGACGTCGCGGACGCGATGGTGCGCGCCCTCGACGATGGCGCAACTGCCGGGAAGATCTACGAGCTCGGCGGCCCGCGCATTTACAGCTTCAAGGAGCTCATGGAGCTGGTGCTGCGCGAGACCGGCCGCAAACGCCTGCTCCTGCCCCTCCCGCTCGGGCTTGCCGAGATCGAGGCCGCCCTCTTGAGCCTGCTGCCGCTGCCAACTCCGCTCTTGACGCGCGATCAGGTGCGGCTCTTGCGGCGGGACAACGTCGTGTCCCCGGATGCGCTCGGCCTCGCCGAGCTCGCCATAGCACCCACGGCGGCCGAGCTCGTTCTGCCCACCTACATGGACATCTATCGCCGCGGCGGGCGGCGGCGCGGGGCGTCTTCGGAGTGAAGGCCCCTCAGCGCTGATAGACGAAGCTCCACCACACCAGCACGCTCGCCGAGGCGAGGAAACGGTAGAAGGCGAAGGGTGCCAGGCTGCGCCGCTTGAGCCACTCGAGAAAGACGCTTGCGGCAAAGAGTCCGGCGAGAAGGGCCACCCCGGCCGAGATGGCGAGATCGGCGGCCGGATGGAGCGCGCCCGCGAGATATTGCTGCTGCCCGCTCAGGAGGAGCTCGCCCGCGAAGGCGGCCAGGGCCACGAGGAAGGCGATCCGGGCCGCGTCATTGCGCTCGAAGCCGAGGAGCCGCGCCAAGATGATGGAGACCGGCATCAGCCCGGCCCCCGGCATGAAGGCAGCGATCTGGCCAAGGCCGAGCACCACACCGTCCACGGGCGAGATGTGATCGATGCGGCGGATGGCCAGGCTGTAGCGGTCGGCGAGCCACATGAGGGCGGCCATGACGAGGCCGGTCGTGGCCAGGTAATCGACGCGGCCGAGCCCGAAGGTGCCGATGTAGTAAGGCAGGCCTGCTATCCGCAGCACCCCGATCGGCAAGAGCGCCAGTACCAGGCTGACGAAGAGGCCGGCCTCGGGCCGCCAGCGCCCGCGCAGGAGCTGCCACGCCCCCTGGAGCAGCCGGCCCACTTCGCGGTGCAACAGGATGAGGAGGGCCAGCACCGTCCCCGCATGGCAGGCGAGGTGGAACGGCAGCGTCTGCAGCGGCCAGCCGAAGAGGCGTGTGACCACCGCGATATGCATGTTTTCGCCGACGGGCATGAGGAAGCTCAGCCCATGCACCACAGCAAGACAGACGACCGGCAGGTAGGGCAAAGCGACCTCGGAGCGATGCGCGCCGCCGCTTATATCATGGGGAAATGGCCTTTCCTAGCCGCCTGTTTTCACGCAATTTTCGGCTATAGTTCCATTTTGGAACCAATTTTTCTTGCCTTTGGCCGACCATCCGCTTAATTGGTCGAAGCAAGCGATGGAGAGGCTAAAATAAAGTCAGCTATGCTGACTTATAGGCTCTCCTCCCAGGGGGAGCCGCGGATGGGCGAGGCCTTTGGGGGGGGCGGATGCTGCCTGCGACAGACCTCCGGATTGCTGGCCTGGACGGCCTCCAACCAAGCCGGCGTCAAGGATAAGAAATGCCGCGGAACTTGTTGAAGTTCGTCAATACCGAGATGCGCATGCCCGACAAGCGGGAGGCCGAGGCGCGCCGTCACGACTTCCGGGAAATCTATGCGGACTTCGACGCGGACCGGGCCAAGGAGCAGGCCGGGCGCTGCTCGCAGTGCGGCGTGCCCTTCTGCCAGGTGCACTGTCCGCTCCACAACAATATCCCCGACTGGCTCATGCTGACCGCCGAGGGCCGGCTCGAGGAGGCTTACGAGATTGCCGCCGCCACCAACAACATGCCCGAGGTGTGCGGCCGCATCTGCCCGCAGGATCGCTTGTGCGAGGGCAACTGCGTCATCGAAAAGGGCTTCCACTCGGTCACCATCGGCTCCGTCGAGAAATACGTCACCGAGACCGCCTTCCAGCGCGGCTGGGTCAAGCCGCCGCGTCCGCCGCGCGAGCTTGGCCACTCGGTCGGCATCGTCGGCGCCGGACCGGGCGGGCTGGCTGCCGCCGAGGAGTTGCGCCGCCGCGGCTATCAGCTCCACGTCTACGATCGCCACGATCGCGTGGGCGGCCTCCTCGTCTACGGCATCCCCAATTTCAAGCTCGAGAAAAGCGTGGTGGCGCGGCGTGCCGCCCTCCTCGCCGAGGGCGGCATCCGCTTCCATCTCAATTGCGAGGTCGGCAAGGACACCACACTCGACGAATTGCGCGCGCGCCACGACGCCGTGCTCATCGCCAACGGCGTCTATACCTCGCGCGACGTCGCGGCACCTGGGGCCGGTTTGGGCAACATCGTGCAGGCGCTCGACTATCTGATCGCGAGCAACCGTACGGGCCTCGGCGACAGGGTAGCCCGCTTCGAGGACGGCACCCTCGATGCCGCGGGCAAGCATGTCGTGGTGGTGGGTGGGGGCGACACGGCGATGGATTGCGTGCGCACCGCCGTGCGCCAGGGCGCCAAATCGGTCAAATGCCTCTACCGCCGCAACCGAGCCAACATGCCGGGCTCGCAACGCGAGGTCATGCATGCCGAGGAGGAGGGTGTCGAGTTCGTCTGGCTCTCCGCCCCCGAGGCCTTTCTCGGCGAGGGTTCCGTGAACGGCGTGCGCACCGTGCGCATGCGGCTCGGAGTCGCCGACAGCTCGGGCCGCCAGACCCCCGAGGCGATCGAGGGCTCCCATTTCACCATCGCGGCCGACCTCGTCATCAAGGCGCTCGGCTTCGATCCCGAGGACACGCCGACGCTCTTCAAGGCCCCCGAGCTCGCGGTGACGCGCTGGGGTACCGTCAAGATCGATTTCCGCTCGATGATGACCAACCTCGAGGGCGTGTTCGCGGCGGGCGACATCGTGCGCGGCGCCTCGCTCGTGGTGTGGGCGATCCGCGACGGCCGCGATGCCGCCGAGAGCATCCACAAGTTTCTCAAGGCGAAGACCGCAACCCTCGCGGCCGCCGCGGCCGAGTAGCGGGAGCAAGGGTCGGTCCGTGCCGTGACCGCAGTTTCCGCAAGCGCCTACAGGGGGCGGCGGGTCGCCGGAGATAGAGGAGGTCGCGCGATGGCAATGGGCGGTGGATTGGGCGACGCCGGCGAGCGCTTCGTCGCGGAGTACCGCAGGAACGCCGAGAAGCTGGCGCAGGACGGTCTCTACGATCCCGCCCAGGAGCACGACTCCTGCGGCGTCGGCCTCGTCGCCGCCATCGACGGCAAGCCGCGCCGCGAGGTGGTGACGGCCGGTATCGCCGCCCTCAAGGTGCTGTGGCATCGCGGGGCCGTCGACGCCGACGGCAAGACCGGGGACGGGGCCGGCATCCACGTGCAGATCCCGCAGAATTTCTACAAGGAGCACATTCGCGACCAGGGTCACGAACCGGGCGAGGGCCGGCTCGCGGTGGGCATGATTTTCCTGCCGCGCACCGACTTCGCGGCCCAGGAGCGCTGCCGGTGCATCGTCGAGGCCGAGATCCTCAACATGGGCTACGGCATCTACGGCTGGCGCCAAGTGCCGATCGACATCTCGGTGATCGGCGAGAAGGCGAACGCCACGCGCCCCGAGATCGAGCAGATCCTGATTGCCAACACCAAGGGCACGAGTGCCAGGCAGTTCGAGATCGATCTCTTCATCATCCGCCGGCGCATCGAGAAACAGGTGCTCGCCGAGAGCATCCGGGACTTCTACATCTGCTCGCTCTCCTGCCGCTCGGTCATCTACAAGGGGATGTTCCTCGCCGAGCAGCTCACTGCCTTCTACCCCGACCTGCTCGACGAGCGCTTCGTCTCGAATTTCGCCATTTACCACCAGCGCTATTCGACCAACACCTTTCCCACCTGGTGGCTGGCGCAGCCCTTCCGCATGCTCGCGCACAACGGCGAGATCAACACGCTTCTCGGCAACATCAACTGGATGAAGGCGCACGAACCGCGCATGGCCCACGAATGGTTCGGTGCCCACATCGCGGATCTCCTGCCGGTCATCCAGCCCGGCAGCTCGGATTCGATGGCCCTCGACGCGGTGTTCGAGATCCTGGTGCGCGCCAACCGCACCGTGCCGATGGTCAAGACCATCCTCGTCCCCGAGGCGTGGGCGAACCAGCCGAGCCTGCCCCAGGAGGTCAAGGACCTCTACTCCTTCACCAACGCCATCATGGAGCCGTGGGACGGCCCGGCGGCGATCTGCGCCTATGGCGGGCAATGGGCGGTCGCCTTCATGGATCGCAACGGCTTGCGGCCCATGCGCTACACCATCACCGGCGACGGCCTGCTCATCGTCGGCTCGGAGATCGGCATGGTGCGCCTGGATGAGACGCGCGTGGTCGAGAAGGGCCGCATCGGCCCCGGCCAGATGATCGCGGTCGACTTGCGCGAGGGCCGGCTCTACCACGACCGCGAGGCCAAGGCGATGCTTGCGGCGGGGCGGCCCTTCGGCCAGTGGGTCAAGCAGATCAAGAAGCTCGACAGCCTGATCAAGAAGGGCGCGGGCGAGAGGGTCGAGTTCGACCGCGACGAGCTCCGCCGCCGCCAGATCGCGGTCGGCTGGACGCTCGAGGAGCTCGAGATCGTGCTCCACCCGATGGCGGAGGAGGGCAAGGAGCCGGTCGGCTCGATGGGCGACGACACCCCGCTTGCCGTGCTCTCCGAGCAGCACCGCGGCCTCCACCATTTCTTCCGGCAGAATTTCAGCCAGGTGACCAATCCGCCGATCGACTCCTTGCGCGAGACGCGGGTGATGTCGTTGGTGACGCGTTTGGGCAACCTCGGCAACATCCTCGACGAGGACGAGTCGCAGTGCCGCCTCCTCCAGCTCAACTCGCCCGTGCTCTCGAACGGCGAGTTCGAGGCGATGCGCGCCTACATGGGCGGCACGGCCGCCGACGTCGACTGCACCTTCGAGGTCGCCAAGGGCGACGGCGCCTTGCGCGAGGCGATCGCGCGCATCCGCCAGGAGTCGGAGGACGCGGTGCGCGGCGGCGCTCAGCATTTGGTGCTCTCCGACAAGGGCTACGGCGCCGCGCGCGCGCCCATCCCCATGATCCTCGCCGCAGGGGCCGTGCACTCCCATCTCGTGCGCAAGAAGCTGCGCACCTTCTGCTCGCTCAACGTGCGCAGTGCCGAATGCATGGACGTGCATTATTTCGGCGTGCTCATCGGCGTGGGGGCTACCACGGTCAACGCGTATCTCGCCCAGGAGACGCTGGCCGAGCGCCACCGGCGCGGGCTCTTCGCGGCCCTTTCCTTCGAGGAGGTGCTGCGGCGCTACAAGGCCGCGGTCGACCAGGGCCTGCTCAAGATCATGTCCAAGATGGGCATCTCGGTGATCAGCTCCTACCGCGGAGGCTATAATTTCGAGGCGCTCGGAATCTCGCGCTCGCTCGTCGCGGAATTCTTCCCGGGCATGCCCTCACGCATCTCGGGCATCGGGCTCAACGGCATCGAGCACAAGGTGCGCGAGCTCCACGCGCGCGGCTACGCCGAGGACTTCACCGCCCTTCCCATCGGCGGCTTCTACAAATACCGCCGCGGCGGAGAGAGCCACGCCTATCAGGGCTCCCTCATCCATACGCTGCAGACGGCGGTCACCACCGATTCCTACTCCACCTACAAGAAATACACCGACGGCATCCGGCGGCTCCCGCCCATAGCGCTCCGCGACCTCCTCGACTTCGCTCCCCGCGGCCAGCCGGTCTCGGTCGACGAGGTCGAATCGATCACCGAGATCCGCAAGCGCTTCGTCACCCCCGGCATGTCGCTGGGGGCCCTCGGCCCGGAGGCGCACGAGACCCTCAACATCGCCATGAACCGCATCGGTGCCAAGGCCGACAGTGGGGAGGGCGGGGAGGACCCGGCGCGCTTCAAGCCGAAAGCGAACGGCGACAATCCCAACTCGGCGATCAAGCAGGTCGCCTCGGGCCGCTTCGGCGTCACCGCCGAGTACCTCAACAACTGCCGCGAGCTCGAGATCAAGATCGCGCAAGGGGCGAAGCCGGGCGAGGGCGGCCAGCTCTTCGGCTTCAAGGTGACGGAGATGATCGCCAAGCTCCGCCTCTCGACCCCCGGCGTCACGCTCATCTCCCCGCCGCCGCACCACGACATCTACTCGATCGAGGATTTGGCGCAGCTCATCTACGATCTGAAGCAGATCAGCCCCGACGCGCTCGTCTGCGTGAAGCTCGTGTCGCGCTCGGGCATCGGCACCGTCGCCGCCGGGGTGGCCAAGGCGAAGGCGGACGTCATCCTCATCTCGGGCCATGTCGGCGGCACCGGCGCCTCGCCGGTCTCGAGCATCAAATTCACCGGCACACCCTGGGAGATGGGGCTCTCCGAGGTGCATCAGGTGCTCACCCTCAACCGCCTGCGCCACCGGGTGAAGCTGCGCACCGACGGCGGCATCAAGACCGGGCGCGACGTGGTGATTGCGGCGATGCTGGGGGCCGAGGAATACGGAGTGGGGACCGCCGCCCTCGTCGCCATGGGCTGCATCCTGGTGCGCCAGTGCCATTCGAACACCTGCCCCGTCGGCGTCTGCACCCAGGACCCGAAGCTCAGGGCGAAGTTCGAAGGCACGCCCGAGCGCGTCGTCAACCTCTTCACCTTCATCGCCGAGGAGGTGCGCGAGATCCTCGCCTCCCTCGGCGCGCGCTCGCTGAACGAGATCATCGGGCGCACCGACCTGCTCTTCCAGGTGAGCCGCGGCAGCCGGCACCTCGACGATCTCGACCTCAACCAGGTGCTGGCGCAGGCCGATCCCGGCGACTATTCGCGCTACTCGACCCTCGAAGGCCGCAACGAGGTGCCCGACACGCTCGATGCCCAGATCCTCAAGGATGCGAAGCCGCTGCTCGATGACGGCGAGAAGATGCAGCTCGCCTACACCATCAACAATACCTACCGCGCCATCGGCACGCGGCTCTCCTCGGCGATCACGCGCAAGTACGGCATGACCGGGCTGCCGCCGGGGCACATCACCGTGCGCCTGCGCGGCTCGGCCGGCCAGTCGCTCGGCGCCTTTGCCGTGCGCGGGCTCAAGCTCGAGGTGTTCGGCGACGCCAACGACTACGTCGGCAAGGGCCTCTCCGGCGGCACCATCGTGCTGCGCCCGATGACGGCAGCCGCCTACGCCAGCCAGGAGAACACCATCATCGGCAACACCGTGCTCTACGGGGCGACGTCCGGCCGGCTCTTCGCCGCGGGCCAGGCCGGCGAGCGCTTCGCCGTGCGCAACTCGGGCGTGGATGCGGTGGTCGAGGGCTGCGGCTCGAACGGCTGCGAATACATGACCGGCGGCAACGTCGTGGTCCTGGGTCCGGTCGGCGACAATTTCGCGGCCGGCATGACGGGGGGCATGGCCTTCGTCTACGATCCCGCGGACGCCTTCGCCAAGCGCGTCAATCCCGACTCGGTCGTCTGGCAGCGCATCGAGATGCCCTATTGGGAGACGATCTGCCGCCAGCTCGTCGAGGCGCACGTCGAGAACACCCAGTCGCGCTGGGCGGTCGGGATCCTGAACGATTGGGACCGCGAGCTCGCGAAATTCTGGCAGATCGTGCCCAAGGAGATGATCGGCCGCCTCGCCGAGCCCACCACGCGCGAAGCCCTCGCGGCGGCGCGGGCGTAGCCGGTCTTGCCCGCAAAGATGTCTCGGACGGGGTGCCATGCGTCCTTCGAGACGCTCGCTCCGCTCGCTCCTCAGAGTCTGACTCAAAATGATCCGTCCCGTTTCAATGTTCCATTCGTCACCCCGGCGAAAGCCGGGGTCCATGTCCGAAACCCGGCTCAAGGCCGACGATGGATTCCCGCTTTCGCGGGAATGACGACGTGTGGCAGGTAATGCATTGAAGATAGCGCGTTCATTTTCGGCCAGCCTCTGAGGAGGTGCCAAGCGCCGCCTCGAAGGACCCGCGCGTGACAACCAGCGATCAAGCCAAAGCGCGCCGGCGGGCGTTTCTGCTGCTGGTCTTGGCCGTCGTCTGCTTCGGCACCGTGTGGCCCGTCTCCAAGATCGGGCTCAGCGAGGCGACACCGATTTGGTTCGCGGCTGTGCGCGCCGCCCTCGGCATGGCCGCGTCCTTCGCGCTTCTGGCCGCCCTCGGCCGGCTGCGCCTGCCCTCGCGCGCCGACCTGCCGGTCGTACTCTCGATCGGCCTTCTGCAACTGACCGCCTTCTTCGCCCTCATGAACCTCGGCCTGCGTTACGTCCCGGCCGGCCGCTCGATCGTGCTCGGCTACACGACGACACTCTGGTTGGTACCCTTGGCCCTCCTGAGCGGGGAGCGCATCGGCGTCTGGCGCGCTTTGGGCGTCGGGGTCGGGCTTGCCGGGGTGGCGCTGCTCTGCAATCCGCTCGCCATCGATTGGACGCAGGGCCGGATACTGGGAGGGCACGCGGCACTCCTCCTTGCCGCCCTTGCCTGGGCGTTCGCCATCTTCCACGCACGGCGGCACGTCTGGCAGCACTCCCCGCTCGAGCTTTTGCCCTGGCAGTTCCTGACAGCGACCGTGCTGCTCGTGCTCTTCGCCGTCGTCCTCGAGCCCGCGGGCGGGATCGGCCGCGGCTCCGACGCCCTCCTGGCCCTCCTCTATATCGGCGTCATCGCCGGCCCGCTCGCGACCTGGGCGTCGACCTCGGTCGCCCGCGTCCTGCCGACCCTCACCACCTCGCTCGGCTTTCTGGGCGTGCCCGTGCTCGGCATGCTGTTCTCGACCCTCTGGCTCGGCGAGCCCTTGAGCTCGGGTCTCCTCGCCGGCGCCGGCCTCGTCCTCGCGGGGCTCCTCCTCGTCGTCCTCGGCAGTGCCAGCGGATAACTTCCGTCCGCGCCGGCGATCCACTACACTTCCGTGCCATGCGCACGCTCTACCATCTCTGGCTCTCCCCCTATTCGCGCAAGGTGCGCGTCGTGCTCAAGGAGAAGAAGCTCGATTTCGAGCTCAAGGTCGAGCAGGTGTGGGAGCGCCGGCCCGAGTTCCTCGCCCTCAATCCGGCGGGGCAGGTGCCCGTCCTCGTCGACGAGGACCGCGGTATCATCGCCGACAGTCAAGTGATCTGCGAGTACCTCGAGGAGCTCCATCCCGAGCCCGCACTCCTCGGCGCGAGTGTGAAGGAGCGCGCCGAGGTGCGCCGCATCGCCGCCTGGTTCGACCTCAAGTTCAACGTCGAGGTGACGCGCAATCTCGTGGGCGAGAAGATGATGAAGCGCATGCTCGGCATCGGCCAGCCGAACTCGGCCGCCATCCGTGCCGGGCATCAGAACATCCACTATCACCTCGACTACATCGGCTATCTCGCCGACCGGCGCAATTGGCTCGCGGGCGAGGCCTTCTCGCTCGCCGACATCGCGGCGGGGGCCCAGATTTCCGCGGTCGACTACATCGGCGACGTGCCATGGGACGAGCATCCCCGTGCGCGCGAATGGTATGCCCGGCTCAAGTCGCGGCCGAGCTTCCGCCCGCTCCTCGGCGACCACATCCCAGGCGCTCCCCCGCCTGCCCACTACGCGGATCTGGACTTCTGAGGGTGTTGCGCCCTCCCGTGAGTGCCTCGCGTCTCTTCTGCTTCGGCCTCGGCTATTCCGCGGGCGTGCTCGCGCAGTCGCTCTTGCGCGAGGGTTGGCGCGTGGCCGGAACCGCGCGCACGCCCGCGCGTGTCGCCGTCCTCGCCGGGCGAGGGATCGAGGCATTCGTCTTCGACCGCGGCAGTCCGCTCGCGGACGCCAAGGAGGCCCTCGCCGGGACCACGCATCTCCTCTCCTCGGTACCGCCCGACCCCGCGGGCGACGCCGTGCTCGACCATCACGGCGCCGACATCGCGATGCTGCGGGAGCTCGCCTGGGTCGGCTATCTCTCGACGACCGGCGTCTATGGCGACCGCCGCGGCGGGCTCGTCGACGAGGAGGCTGCGCCGGCACCGACGAGCGAGCGCGCTCAGCGCCGCCTCCTCGCCGAGGCGGGATGGCAGGCCCTTGGGCAACGCCACGGGTTGCCGGTCCACATCTTCCGCCTCGCCGGCATCTACGGGCCCGGCCGGAGCGCGCTCGATGCCGTGCGCGCGGGGACGGCGCGCCGCGTCGACAAGCCCGGCCAGCTCTTCTCCCGCATCCACGTCGAGGATATCGCCGCAGTGCTTGCCGCTTCGATGCGGCAGCCGAGGCCGGGGGCCATCTACAATCTCGCCGACGACCTTCCGGCGGCGGGCGAGGAGGTCGTTGCCTATGCCTGCAGGCTGCTCGGCGTCGAGCCCCCACCCCTCGTAGCATTCGAGCAGGCCGCCCTCTCGCCCATGGCGGCGAGCTTCTACGGCGAGAGCCGGCGGGTGCAAAACGAGCGCATCAAGTGCGAGCTCGGCATCGAGCTGCGCTATCCCGACTACCGCAGCGGGCTCGCCGCCATCCTCGCGGCCGAACGTGGGAAGGGTTCAGGCGAGCTCGTCTGAGAGGTCCGCCACGATGCGCGTGAGCCGGGCGAGGTCGGCGGGCTCGGAGAGGCGGTGGCCGCCTCCCTTGACGAGCACGATCTCGACGTCCGAAGTGGCGAGCCGCATGGCGATGCGGAAGGAGGTCTCGAACGGCACGTCCGCGTCGGCGAGCCCGTGAATGAGGCGCACCGGGCCGGAAAAGGCGATCGGGGCGGAAAGGAGGAGATGTTTTCGCCCGTCCTCGATGAGGGCACGGGTGACGGTCGTCGGTTCGTCGTTATAGGGCGAGAGGAGGTGGACGACGCCGTCCCGCATGAGGCGCGCACGCTCGTCCTCCGCCAGGCGCTTCCACATCAGCTCCTCGGTGAAGTCGGCGGCGGCCGCGATGCCGACGAGGCCTTTCACGCGCGCCGGCCGTGCCGTGGCCGCGCGCAGCATGAGCCAGCCGCCGAGGCTCGAGCCCACGAGGAGGAGCGGACCCTCGGAGAGCGCATCGAGCACGGCGAGCGTATCCTCGAGCCAATCGCTGATCACGCAGTCCTCGAAATACCCGCTCGATTCCCCGTGTCCGCGATAGTCGAAGCGCAGGAAGCCTTGTCCGCGCCTTTGGCAGTGCGCCTCGAGGGCGAGCGCCTTCCCACCCGTCATGTCCGAGCGCAGGCCGGTCAGGAAGACGACGGTCGGCGCGCCGCCCTCGCTCTTGTGGTAGGCGATGGCGCCACCGTCGGGGCGTGCTAATCTCCGGGCGGGTCGGGACGACGGTGGTAATGGCGTCGCGGTCATGGCAAGTCTCGCGGGCGGGCGGTCGGAGGACGTGAGAGCGGAGCTTAGCATCGGTACTGCCGGCCGCCCAGGCGTGCCGGTTGCGGGTGGACGCCCGGTCGTGCTGCAGGTCCTGCCAGCACTCGGCCAGGGTGGGGCCGAGCGCGGCTGCGTCGACGTGGCGACGGCCCTCGTGGCGGCCGGGGGTACCGCCCTCGTCGCCTCCGCCGGCGGGCCGCTCGAGCGCGAGCTCGTGCGCGCCGGGGTCGTTCACGCGCGCTTGCCGCTCGACAGCAAGAACCCCTTCGTGATGCGCGCCAACATCGGCCGCCTCGCCGCCCTCATCGAGCGCTACGACGTCGACATCGTGCACGCGCGCAGCCGCGCACCCGCCTGGAGTGCGCTCGCCGCGGCACGGCGCAAGGGCCGCCCATTCCTTACCACCTACCACGGCACCTACAACGAGCAGGGCTACCTGAAGCACCTCTATAATTCGGTGATGGTGAAGGGCGACCTCGTGATCGCCATCTCGCAGCACATCGCCGAGCTGATCCTGGCGCGCTACGATCTCGATCCACAGCGCATCCGCCTCATCCCGCGCGGCATCGATCTCGCCTTCTTCGATCCGGCCATGGTGGGGCCCTCGCGCCTCGTCCAGCTCATGCAGGCCTGGCGCCTCGTCGACGGCATGCCGGTCGTCATGCTGCCGGGGCGGCTCACCCGCTGGAAGGGTCAGAGTGTCCTCATCGAGGCGTTGGCGCTGCTCGGGCGCAAGGACGTCCGCTGCGTGCTCGTGGGCTCCGATCAGGGACGCGGGGGCTACCGGCGCGAGCTCGAGGAGCTGATCACCGCCCGCGGGCTCGGCGGGGTGGTGCACATCGTCGATCATTGCAACGACATGCCCGCCGCCTACATGCTGGCCGACGTCGTGGTCTCGGCCTCGACCGACGCCGAGGCCTTCGGCCGGGTCGCGGTCGAGGCCCAGGCGATGGGCCGGCCGGTGATCGCCTCCGACCATGGCGGCTCGCGCGAGACGGTACTCGAGGGGGTGACCGGCTGGCTCACCCCACCGGGCGATCCGGCCGCCCTCGCCGAGGCGCTTACGGCGGCCCTCGCCCTCGATTCAGCAGAGCGCGAGGCGCTCGCGGCGGAGGCGACGGCACACGCGCGCGCCAATTTCTCCAAGGACGCCATGTGCGCGCGCACGCTTGCGGTCTATGACGAGCTCGCCGCGCGTGCGGCCGGCCAAGTCGCGGCGTGAGCGGCGAGCGTCCGCGCATCCTCGTCATCAAGCTCGGCGCGCTCGGCGACTTCGTCCAGGCGCTGGGCCCGATGGCCGCGATCCGGCGCCACCACGCGGATGCGCGCATCGTGCTCATCACCGCACCGACCCTGGCACCGCTCGCGCGCGCCTCGGGCTATGTCGACGAGATCTGGCTCGACGCGCGGCCCCCGCTCTGGGCGGCGAGGCAGTGGTTGACACTCAGGCGGCGCCTGCGCGCGGAGCGCTTCGCGCGCGTCTACGATCTCCAGACCTCGGACCGCTCGGGCTGGTACTTCCGCCTCTACTGGCCCGGGCCGCGGCCGGAGTGGTCGGGGATCGCGCGCGGCGCCTCCCATCCCCATGCCAATCCCGCGCGCGACCGGATGCATACGATCGAGCGCCAGGCGGAGCAGCTCAAGATGGCGGGCATCGCCGAAGTGCCCCTCCCCGACGTCGGCTGGGCGGACGCGGACGTGAGCCGCTTTGCCCTCCCTCTGCACACGGCCCTCCTCGTGCCGGGGGGTGCCGTCCACCGCCCGGCCAAGCGCTGGCCGCTCGAGCACTATGCCGAGCTCGCGGCCGCCCTCGTCGTGCGCGGGCTCACCCCGGTGATCCTGGGTGGGGCGCACGAGACCCTACTCGCCCACGCCATTCGCGCGCTCGCCCCCGAGGCCGTCGACTTGACCGGCAAGACGAGCCTCCTCGAGCTTGCGAGCCTGGCGCGCGGTGCCGCGGTCGCGATCGGCAACGACACCGGGCCGATGCATCTCCTCGCCGCGGCCGGCTGCCCCGCGATCGTGCTCTTCTCCCGCGAGTCCGAGCCCGCGCTCTGCGCCCCGCGCGGGCGGAGCGTCACCGTCTTGCGGCGCGCCTCGCTCGCGGACCTCGCCGTCGAGGAGGTGCTGGCGGCCCTCCCCGAGCATGGCGGCGGGGGATGAGGAGAAGCGCTTCCCTCCGGGCGTCCGGCGCTCTAAACTCCTGCCCGAGACCGGGATGCGGCTGCGGTTCCGGCAGCCGAAACGTAACCTCGCGCGCTCACCGGGACGGTGCCCGCCCTTCGCGGGCGCTGTGAGGCGCGGCCTTTGCAAGGAGAGACTACATAGCCAGACCCCCCTCGGAGCAGGCTCCGTCCCGCGATGGACCGGCCATCAACGAGCAGATCAGGGCGCCCTCTGTGCGCCTCATCGATGAAAAGGGCGAGAATGTCGGTGTCGTACCGGTCGCCCAGGCGCTGGGACGGGCCGAGCAGGCCGGCCTCGATCTCGTGGAGATCGCCCCCCTGGCCGAGCCGCCCGTCGTCAAAATCCTCGATTTCGGCAAATACAAGTACGAGGAGCAGAAGCGCAAGAACGAGGCGCGCAAGAAGCAGAAGGTCATCGAGATCAAGGAGATCAAGATGCGCCCCTCGATCGATCACCACGACTACGAGATCAAGATGCGCTCGGTGGTGAAGTTCCTCGCCGAGGGCGACAAGGTGAAGGTCACCTTGCGCTTCCGCGGGCGCGAGCTCGTGCATCAGGAGATCGGCATCAAGGTGCTCGAGCGCGTGCGCGGCGATCTCGCCGAGCGCGGCAAGGTCGAGCAGTTCCCCCGCATGGAAGGCCGCCAGATGACCATGGTCATCGCGCCGAAGTAGGGGCGGGGGCCTGGTAATCCCGTCGCGGCGCGCTGCCCCGGTTTGACTCGACTAGTCCAATGGACTATACTGTCAAATGCTGCGGTCGGTACCCGTCAGTGTGGTCGAAACGCCGGAGTTCATCTCCGCTACCCGCAAGCTCATGGACGAGGATGAGCGGGCGCTACTGGTCGACTACATGGCCTATAATCCCACGGCCGGGGTCTTGATCCCGGGAACGGGCGGTGTCCGCAAGTTGCGTTGGGGTCTTGCGGGCCGCGGCAAGCGCGGCGGGGCGCGTGATCTATTTCTATCACGGTGCCCGTTTGCCGCTATTTGCGCTTACCGCTTACGCCAAGAGCGCGCAAGCGGATGTGCGTGTGCGGGACCGAAGCGATTTCCGGCGGCTGACCAAAATACTGGTCGAAAGCTACGGCGGAGGAAAGCGATGAGCAAGGTGGCCGAAAGCATCCGGCGTGGTCTCGTCGAAGCAATTGCTTATGCGAAGGGAGAAGCGGACGCGCGCCGATATCGCCTCCATGTCCCCCAGCGCATCGACGTGCGGGCGATCCGGGTGAAGCTCGGCTTGACGCAGGAGGAGTTCGCCGGCCGTTTCGGTTTCAGCATCAATACGCTGCGACATTGGGAGCAGGGCAAACGCCGGCCGGAGGGCCCGGCGCGCGCTTATCTCCTGGTGATCGCGCGTGCGCCTAGGGCCGTCGAGAGGGCGTTGCGGGCGGCGTGAGGGGGCGGCGCTGAGCAGGGAGGGGGCTTGCCCCCCGCCTCTTGCCTTCCCCCCTTGGGCCCTATATAAGGCAGCGCTCGATGGCGAGCGGCTCGGCTCAAAGGGCATGCCAACCCGCTCCTGAAGCGTTCAACCTCTCTCCAAGGATACGCAAAATGCCCAAGCTCAAGACCAAGTCTGGGGCCAAGAAACGCTTCAAGCGCACGGCCTCGGGCAAGATCAAGGCCGCCTTCGGCTTGAAGCGCCACGGCCTGCGCAAGCGCTCCAAGAAGATGAAGCGCAAGGCGCGCGGCACCTTCATCATGACCAAGGGCGATGCCGCCCACGTGCGCGGCTTCATGCCCTATTTGAGGGGCTGAGCCATGGCGCGCGCCACCTCCGCTCCCGCCCGCCACGCCAAGCGCAAGAAGCTCTTGAAGCTCGCCAAGGGCTACCGCGGGCGCAACAAGAGCAATTTCCGCATCGCCCTCGAGAAGGTCGAGAAGGCGCTGCAGTACGCTTACCGCGACCGGCGCAACCGCAAGCGCGACTTCCGCGCCCTCTGGATCCAGCGCATCAACGCGGGCGTGCGCGCCGAGGGCCTGACCTACGCCAAGTTCGTGCACGGGCTCAAGACCGCCGGCATCGAACTCGACCGCAAGGTGCTCGCCGATCTCGCGGTGCGCGATCCGGACTCGTTTAGGACCTTGGTCAAAGAGGCCCAAGCGGCACTCGCCAAGGCTGCCTGAACGATCAAGCCTGAGCCGGGACGCCAAAGGGGCCTTGAGCTGTAAGGCCCCTTTTTGCTTTGGTGCTTTGGTGCGGGATGCGGGCAGGGCGGGGAAGCCCCACCCGCGGGACAAGGTAAGGCCATGCAGGATCTGGAAGCGCTGGAGCGCGATCTCTTGCAGGACGTCGGGAAGGCGGGGAGCCTGGCCGCCCTCGAGGAGCTGCGCGTCGCCGCCCTCGGGCGCAAGGGCAGGATCACGGAGCTCATGAAGGAGCTCGGCCGGCTCGAGGGCGAGGCGCGCAAGGAGGCGGGACGCGCGCTCAACGCCTTGAAGGATACGCTCGCCGCCGCCCTCGCGGCGCGCAAGGCGGCCCTTGCGGATGTCGAGCTCGAGAGCAAGCTCGGCGAGGAGCGCTTGGACGTGACCTTGCCCTCGCGGCCCGAGGCCCAAGGCCGCGTCCATCCCATCAGCCAGACGATCGACGAGCTCAGCGCCATCTTCGGCGAGATGGGCTTCGCCATCGCCGAGGGGCCCGACATCGAGGACGACTTCCACAATTTCACCGCCCTCAACATCCCGCCCGAGCATCCCGCCCGGCAGATGATGGACACCTTCTATCTCAAGGAGAAGCCCGACGGCACGCGCATGGTCTTGCGCACCCACACCTCGCCCGTGCAGGTGCGCACCATGCAGGCGGGCAAGCCCCCCTTCCGCATCATCGCCCCCGGCCGCACCTACCGCTCCGACAGCGACATGACGCACACGCCCATGTTCCATCAGGTCGAGGGCCTCGTCGTCGACCGGGCCACGCACATGGGGCACCTGAAGGGCTGCCTCATCGAGTTCTGCCGCGCCTATTTCGAGCTGCCCG
>DATJAC010000092.1:0-3233 GCA_035516655.1 Alphaproteobacteria bacterium
CCACGCGCGCGCGCCGACGCTCGAGGTCGAAGGCGAGATGCACGCGGATCTCGCCCTCTCGGAAGAGGTGCGCCAGCGCATCTTTCCCCACTCGAAGCTCAAGGGGCGCGCCAATCTCCTGGTCATGCCGACCCTCGATGCCGCCAACATCGCCTTCAACATGATGCGGGTGATGGGCGAGGGCCTGAGCGTGGGCCCGATCCTCTTAGGCGCCGCCCTGCCGGCACACGTCCTCTCGCCCTCGGTCACGGCGCGCGGCGTGGTCAACATGAGTGCTGTCGCCGTGGTCCACGCCCAGCTCTATGCGGCAAGCAGGGCCGCGGTGCCCGCAACAGCACCCACGCGCGTGACGCGCGCCGGCTGGGTGCGCTGAGGGCCGCCCGCCGAGCGGCGGCGGCACGCAGTACTTAGAACTAACCATTTGTTCCAAAAAGTCGGACTCCGGTAGGCTGTCTCTGGTGCGGTATTGGGTCAATTTCTCTCCATCCTTCGAGACGCCGCCTGCGGCGGCTCCTCAGGATGCGGTGAAACCTTAAACACGGAGTCCTCATCCTGAGGAGCGTCGCGAGCGCGACGCGTCTCGAAGGATGAGGCTTCGGCCAAACCGACCTATGGCCCCTGGCGCAGCGCGTTGCGCCGGATTCGGCGGGTGCGATGGCGAGACTGCTCAAGCTGAGGCTCAACGGGCGGGAGCGGACGGACGCGGTCAAGGACAACGTCCTCCTGCTCGATTACTTGCGCGAGATCGTGGGCCTGACCGGCACCAAGACGGGCTGCGACGGGGGCGAGTGCGGCGCCTGCACGGTGCTGGTCGACGATCGGCTCATGCTCTCCTGCCTCACGCTGGCGGCCCTTTGCGAGGGCAAGCGGGTCGACACCGTCGAGGGCCTCGCCCGGGGCGGGCAGCTCTCCTCCGTCCAGCGCGGCTTCCACGAGAAGCTCGGCGCGCAATGCGGCTATTGTACGCCCGGCCTGATCATGGCCTCCGAGGGGCTCTTGCGGCGGAACGCGGCGCCGAGCGAGGCGGAGATCCGCACCGCCCTCGGCAGCAACATCTGCCGCTGCACTGGCTACGTGAAGATCATCGAGGCGGTCCAACACGCAGCCACGCTGCGCGCCCGCGGCGAGGCGGCATGAACGAGATCGCACCCACGCACTCGATCGGCGGCTATGTGCCGATGGTCGACGGGCCCGACAAGGTCTCGGGCCGCGCCAAATACACGGCCGACGTCGCGGTCCCGGGAGCGCTTGCGGGCCGCATCTTCCGCAGCCCTTACAGCCACGCGGAGATTCTCGAGCTCGACGTTGATGCAGCCGCGCGGCTGCCCGGGGTCGTCGCGGTCGTCACCGGGGCCGATTGCGACAAGACCTTCGGCGTGCTGCCGATAGCGCAGAGCGAGCATCCTCTCGCGCGCGAGCGCGTGCGCTATCGCGGCGAGCCGGTCGCCGCCATAGCCGCGGTCGACGAGGCGGTGGCCGAGCAGGCGCTCGGCCTCATCCGCCTCAGCGTGCGCGAGCTCCCCGCCTACTACAGCGCCAAGGCGGCCCTCGCCGAGGGGGCGGTCGACATCCACCCCCATCGCCCGCACAACGTCGAGCGCGACGTGCTCTTCGAGCTCGGCAACACCGCGGCCGGGTTCGCCGAGGCCGAGCTCGTGCGGGAGGAGAGCTATTTCTGCGCCGAGGTATGCCAGAACCAGATGGAGATGCACGCGGCCCTGGCCGAGTACGATCCGGTGCGCGAGCGCATGACCGTCCATGCCTCGACCCAGGTGCCTTATTATGTCCACCTCATGCTCGCGCGCACGCTCGAGATGGATCCCTCGCGCATCCGCGTCATCAAGCCCCACGTCGGCGGCGGCTTCGGCTGCCGCACCGAGGCGCTCAACGTCGAGCTCATCGCGGCCCTGCTCGCGCGCAAGGCGGGGGGTGCCGTGCGCCTGGTGCTCACCCGCGAGGAGACCTTCATCACCCACCGCGGCCGGCCCGAGACCGAGATCCGGCTCAAGATGGGCATGCGCAAGGACGGCCGAATCACCGCGGTCGAGTGCGAGTGCCACCAGCGCGGGGGGGCCCACAGCGGCTACGGCATCGTCACCATCCTCTATGCGGGCTCGATGCTCTACGCCATCTACGACCTTCACAACGTGAAGTACGTGGGTGCGCGCGTCATGACCAACACCCCGCCTTGCGGCGCGTTTCGCGGCCACGGCACGGACGACATCCGCTTCGCCTTCGAGGCACTCCTCGACCAAATGGCGGGCGAGCTCGGCCTCGATCCCTTCGCCGTGCGGCGCGCCAACCTGCTCACCGCCCCCACCTTCACCGACAACGACCTCATGGTGAACAGCTACGGCCTGCCCGAGTGCCTCGATCGGGTCGAGGCGGCGAGCGGCTGGAAGACGCGCAAGGGCCGGCTCCCGCACGGCAAGGGGCTGGGGCTCGCCTGCTCGCACTACATCAGCGGCGCCTCCAAGCCCGTGAACTGGACGGGCGAGCCCCACGCCACGGTCAAGCTCAAACTCGACTTCGACGGCTCGATCGTGCTGCTGACGGGGGCGGCCGAGATCGGCCAGGGCTCCTCCACCATCCTGGTCCAGACGGTCGCCCATGTGCTCGGCCTCGAGATGGCGCGCATCCGTATCGTGAGCGGGGACAGCGCGCTCGTGCCTAAGGACAACGGCTCCTATTCCTCGCGTGTGACCTTCATGGTCGGCAACGCCGCGATCGACGCTGCACGGAGCCTCAAGGCGATCCTCACGGCCGCCGCCGCGCGCAAGCTCGAGGCCCGGCCCGAGGACATCGAGTGCCTGGGCGAGCTCTACCGAGCGGGTGCGCAGGACAAGGGGGTCACCTTCAACGAGGCGGTGATCGAGGCGCTCAAGGAGAGCGGCACCATCACGGTCACGGGGAATTTCTCGACCATTCCCGCCTCCCACGGCGGCAAGAAGTACCGCGGGGCTGCGATCGGCGGCACCATGGGCTACAGCTACGCGGCCCAGGTCGTCGAGGTGACGGTCGACGAGGAGACCGGGGTCATCACCGTCGACAAGGTGTGGGTCGCGCACGATTGCGGCAAGGCGCTCAACCGACTCACCGTCGAAGGCCAGGTGCAAGGCTCGGTGTGGATGGGCATGGGCCAGGCGCTCTCGGAGGAGTCGGGCTATCACGACGGCCTCATGGTGAGTGCGAACATGCTCGACTACCGCGTGCCCACGATCCAGGACTCCCCG
>DATJAC010000093.1:0-3271 GCA_035516655.1 Alphaproteobacteria bacterium
CATAGCTGCCCAATAGGGGATGAGGGTGGTGTGGGCCGAGCCCGTCACCGGGTCCTCGTTGATGTTGTGCTTCGGGGCGAAGAAGCGCGAGACGAAATCAACCCCGCTCCCGGGCGCCCCCGGTGCGGTCGCGATGAGGCCCATGCAGTCGAGCTTGGCCACCTTCGCGAAGTCGGGTGCCAAGGCCGCGACCTCTTCGGCGCTCGCGAACACGGCGAAGCCGTCGCGTGCCGCGAGCACCTCGCGCGGGACGGCGCCGAGCGCGGGCTTGGCGGCCGGCGGACGGGCGGGAAAATCCATGGCGAGCCGGCCTTCCGCGCGTGTCACCGTCAGGGCCCCCGCTTTGCGCGTCTCGAAGCGCACGCTCTCCCGCCGCGGCTCGAGGATCTCGAGGATGACGTAGGCGGTGGCGAGGGTGGGGTGGCCGGCGAGGTCGATCTCGGCGACGGGCGTGAACCAGCGCAGCTCGTAGTCCTCGCCTCGCCTCACGAAATAGGCGGTCTCGGAGAGATTGTTCTCGGCCGCGATCGCCTGCATGGTCGCATCGTCGAGCCAGCTCTCGAGCGGGCAGACCGCCGCCGGATTGCCGCCGAAGGGCCGGCTGGCGAAGGCGTCGATCTGATAGAGCGGGATGCGCATCGCCTCACCCCGTCCCTTGCTCGGCGAAGGCGATGTTGACGCGGCGGTTGTGCTTGCCCTTGTTCTCGATCTTGGTGATGACGACCGGGCCGATCTCGCCGGTGCGCGCGACGTGGGTACCGCCGCAGGGCTGGAGGTCGACGCCCTCGATGTCGAGGAGGCGCACGCGGCCCTGCCCCGAGGGCGGCTTGACCGACATGGTGCGCACGAGATCGGGCTTGGCGGCGAGCTCCTCGTCGGTGATCCAGCGCACGCCGACCTTGTGGTCCTCCGCGATGAGCGCGTTGACCCGTGCCGTGATCGCGTCCTTGTCGAGGGTCTCCTGGGTGTCGAAGTCGAGCCGGCCCTTGCCGTCGCCGATCTGCCCGCCGGTGACGCCTGCCGGAATGACGGCGCAGAGGAGATGGAGCGAGGTATGGATGCGCATGTGGCGGTGGCGCCGCGCCCAATCGATCTCGGCCACGACCTTGTCGCCGACCGCGGGCGGCACCTCGCCGGCCTCGAGCACGTGGAAGATCTCGCCGGGCAGCTCGCCCTTGCGCGTATCGGCGATGCGGACGGTGCGGCCGTCCGCGAGCTTGAGCGTGCCGCTGTCGCCGGGCTGCCCGCCGCCCATGACGTAGAAGACCGTGCGGTCGAGCTGGACGCCGCGCGGCTCGACCCCGATGACGGTCGCCTCGCACTCCTTGAGATAATGATCGGCGCGGAAGAGCTCCTCGGTCACGGTCTCCCTCCTTCCCCGGCTCGCTCGCCCTCGCGGGCGATGATCGGGGCAAAGACCTCGCGGTCGACGTTCCCGCCCGAGAGCACGAGGCCGATCCTCTTCCCCGCCATAAGCACCCGCTCCTTGAGAAGGGCGGCGAGCGGTACCGCCCCCGCCCCTTCGGCGAGGTTGTGGGTGTCGGTGAAATAATGCCGCATGGCGGCCGCGATCTCCACCTCGCTCACGGCGACGATGCGCTCGGCCCCGCGGTTGATGAAGGCGACGGCGGCGGCATCGGGCACGCGGCAGGCGACCCCGTCGGCGATGGTGTCGGCCGAATTGGTCGAGACGGGCTTGCCCGCGGCAAAAGAGAGCGCGTAGGCCGGGGCTGCCTCGGCCACGACCCCCACCACCTTGGTCTTGAGCCCGAGGGCGTCGCGCGCCGCGATCATCCCGCTCGCTCCCGAGCCGAGCCCGATCGGGACATAGACCGTGTCGAGCCCGTCGACTGCGCGCAGGAACTCGAGGCTGTAGCTCGCGACCCCGCGCACGAGATCGGGGTGATAGGAGCGCAGAAGGTGGAGCCCGCGCGCTGCGGCAAGCTCGACCGCATGCTCGTAAGAGGCCTGGAAGTCGTGGCCATGCTCGATGAGCTCGACCCCGAGGGCGCGCATGGCACGGTTCTTCTCCGTGCTGTTGCCGTGGGGGACCACGACCACGGCGGGAATGCCGGTGCTGCGCGCCGCGTAGCCCACGCTTTGCCCGTGATTGCCGCGGGTCGCGGTGACGACCCCGGCAAGACCGGGCTCGCGGCGCTTGAGCGCCGCCATATAGACGAGCCCGCCGCGCAGCTTGAAGGCGCCGATCGGCGTGTGGTTCTCGTGCTTGACCCAGACCTCGGCCCCGGCCCGCGCCGAGAGGAGGGGCCAGCAGATCTGCGGGGTCGGCGGGATCGCGGCGTGGACGAGGGCAGCCGCGGCCTCGAGCTCGCTCAAGTCATACACGGGCGTCCTCCCTACCGATCCGCTCGCATCACGCTCGCCGTCTCTGCTGCGCCAGGCCGATGCCGCAGAGGATCACCGCCGCCGCCAGGACGAGCGGCAGGGTGAGCCGCTCGCCGAGGAAGAGGACCGCGAGCAGCACGCTGCCGACGGGCAAGGCGAATTGGGCCGCAGCGATGCGCGCGATCCCGCCGCGCGCCAACGCCCAATACCAGGCGATATAGCCGAGGATCGAGCTGCAGAGGGCCAAATAACCGAGGGCCACCCACACCGAGGGGGCGACCTCGCCCCAGGCAACTCCGCCGCCAAAGAATGCCAACGGAACGAGCATGACGATGCCGCCCACGAAATTGCCCCAGATCGTCGTGGCCCAGGTGCCGATGCGCGTCGAGAGCTTGGTGCCCGCGACGTAACCCGCCGAGGCGGAGAGGCCGCCCGCGAGAATCATGAGATCGCCCCACAAGCCCCCGCTCGCGCTCAGGCCGAGGCGGAAGGCGATGAGGGCGACCTCGCCCGCAAGTGCTACGGCACAGCCGAGCGCCCAGCGCCCGCCCGGAAAGCGCCGCTCGACGAGGGCTCCGATCGAGCCCGTGAAGATCGGCTGCGCCACGAGGATGAGGGCCGCGTGGCTGGCGCTCGTGTAGCGCAGGCCGATCGCGAAGATGATGGGGAAGATGACGAAGCCGCCGAAGGCGCTACCCAGGAGGAGGAGCATGTCGCGCAAGCTGCGCGGACGCGGCGGGCGGAAGACGGTCAAGAGCGGTACCACGGCCACGCCGGCGAGCGCACTGCGCAGGACGCCGACGAGGAGCGGATCGAAAGTGTCGACCGCGACCTTGGTGACAACCGGGGTCCCGGTCCACACCACGACGGCAAAGGCCGCGGCGGCATAGACCGCGAGCTGCGGAGCTGCCGTGGCGGGGGCGAC
>DATJAC010000094.1:0-3161 GCA_035516655.1 Alphaproteobacteria bacterium
CGGAGGCGCTCGGCATGAGCCCCGAGAAGGCGCTCGCCTGTCTCGGCACGACAACCTACGACGTCCATTTGAACGAGGTCGCCTACTGGCGATGCGTGCCCAAAAGCGTCTGGGACTATGAGCTTGGGGGCTACCAGGTTCTCAAGAAATGGCTTTCCTATCGCGAGTATGAGCTCTTGGGCCGCGCACTCACCCTCGACGAGGCGCGCTACGTCACCGCCGTCACCCGCCGCATCGCTGCCCTTCTCCTCCTCGAGCCCAAGCTCGACGCCAACTACCGAGCCGTCGCCGCGGATGCCTTTGCGTGGCCGAGGAGCTAACCAAGCACCCCCAAATGTAGCGGTCCGCCAACAGTTGACGACAATATATGCTTGAAGCCGCCAATATGCTCGAATATCATTGCACGGAACCAAACTAGATCAATTGTGAGGTAAACCATGAACCGCAAACACTGCCCGGCCGGCTTGGATGACCGCTGCCGGGATAAGGACGGTACCATTCGCCGCAAGAACGGGGGTGCCCTCATTGGAACCCTGCGTGAGACCTACGGCCCCGGCTTTGCCGAAGAGTACCGGGCCGATATGAAGCTCGATACGCTGCTTGAGCGAGAGGACGCCGATTCACTCAGCGACTATCGCAAGCATCGTCGATAGGAGACCCGTCGCTTCGCGATGGGTCCCTTCGTCGATCCGCTTTGCGGCTCGACCCCGCAAGCGGTAGTGGGACTTGCGTTAGGGTGAGGAGCTACGCCGCCTTCTTGTCGAGCTCGCGGATGATCGAATCGCCCATCACCGTGGTCGAGACGCGGCCCTTGCCGGGCTGCATCACGTCGGCGGTGCGCAAGCCGCTCGTCAGCACGTTCTTGACCGCGCGCTCGACGAGGCCGGCCTCCTCCTCCATCTCGAAGCTGTGCCGCAGCAGCATGGCGAAGGAGAGGATCGCGCCGAGCGGGTTGGCGATGTCGCGGCCGGCGATGTCGGGGGCCGAGCCGTGCACCGGCTCGTAGAGCGCCTTGCGCCGCCCGTCCTTGGCGGCCACCCCGAGCGAGGCCGAGGGCAGCATGCCGAGCGAGCCCGCCAGCATCGAGGCCTCGTCCGAGAGGATGTCGCCGAAGAGGTTCGAGGTCACGATCACGTCGAATTGCTTGGGGTTGCGCAGGAGCTGCATCGCCGCGTTGTCGACGTACATGTGGCTGAGATCTATGTCCTTGAACTCCTTGTCGCGCAGCTTCTGCACCTCCTCGCGCCACAGCACGCTCGACTCGAGCACGTTCGCCTTGTCGATCGAAGAGACGCGCTTCTGGCGTCCGCGCGCGAGCTCGAAGGCGACCCGCGCCACGCGCCTGATCTCCTCGCTCGTGTAGACCTCGGTGTTGACCCCGCGGCGCTCGCCGCGGCCGAGGTCCTCGATCCCGCGCGGCTCGCCGAAATAGATGCCGCCGGTGAGCTCGCGCACCAGCATGATGTCGAGCCCCGAGACCACCTCGGGCTTGAGCGTGGAGGCGTCGGCCAGGGCCTCGAACACGATCGAGGGCCTCAAGTTGGCGTAGAGCTCCATCGCCTTGCGCAGCTTCAAAAGCCCGCGCTCGGGCCGCTTGGCGAACTCGAGCTTGTCCCACTTCGGCCCGCCGACGGCCCCGAGCAGCACCGCGTCGGCCGCGAGGGCGGCTTCCAGGGTCTCGTCCGTGAGCGGGGTGCCGTGCGCGTCGATCGAGGCCCCTCCGATCAGCCCCTCCTTGAGCTCGAAGCGAATGGCGCGCCGGCGATCGAACCAGTCGATCACGCGCCGCACCTGGCGCAACACCTCGGGCCCGATGCCGTCGCCCGGCAGGATGAGAAGCGACTTGTTCGCGATCATGTGGTCTCCTTCGTTCGTGGTCCCGGCCCGCGCTCGCGTCCCGCGAGCGGGGGTGCGTCGACCGCCCGACGGCACTCGAGGGTTTCTCATGGTCGCTCGGCTCAGCGCCAGAGCCAGGGTTGGCTCGCGCGCTGCTTCGCCTCGAAATCGGCGATGAAGGGCGCTTTCTGGAGGCTCAATCCGATCTCGTCGAGACCTTCCAGGAGGCAGGTCTTGAGGAAGGGATCGATGGCAAAGGGAATCTCGCTCCCGTCGGCACGCCGGATGCGCTCGTTGGGCAGATCGATGGTGAGCCGCTCGCCGCGCTTGGCATCCTCCATCAGGAGCTCGACTTCGGCCGCCCCGAGCTTGATCGGCAGCATGCCGTTCTTGAAGCAGTTGTTGTAGAAAATGTCGGCGAAGCTCGTGGAGATCACCGAGCGGATGCCGAAATCGGCGAGCGCCCAGGGCGCGTGCTCGCGGCTCGAGCCGCAGCCGAAGTTGTCGCCGGCGACGATGATCTTGGCCTCCCGCCAGGGGGCCTGGTTGAGCACGAAGTCCGGCCGCTCCCGCCCCGTGTCGTCGTAGCGCTTCTCGTAGAAGAGCGCCTTGCCGAGGCCGCTGCGCTTGATCGTCTTGAGGAAATTCTTGGGGATGATCATGTCGGTATCGACGTTGACCATCGGCAAGGGGGCTGCAGCCCCCGTGAGCGTGGTGAATTTCTGCATTACCTCACCCTATGACATGAGCTCGCGCACGTCGGTCAGCCTGCCCTTGACGGCCGCCGCCGCCGCCATCACCGGACTGACCAGATGGGTGCGCCCGCCGCGGCCCTGCCGGCCCTCGAAGTTGCGGTTCGAGGTCGAGGCGCAGCGCTCGCCCGGCTCGAGCTTGTCGGGGTTCATGGCCAGGCACATCGAGCAGCCCGGCTCGCGCCATTCGAAACCCGCGGCCAGGAAAATTTTGTGCAGGCCTTCCGACTCCGCCTGCTCCTTTACCAGTCCCGAGCCCGGCACGATCATGGCGTTGACGTTCTTGCCGTCGACCACTTTGGCGACGGCGCGCAAGTCCTCGATGCGCGCATTGGTGCAGGAGCCGATGAACACCCGGTCGATGCCGATGTCGGCGATTTTCTCGCCGCCGGATAGCCCCATATAGGCCAGCGCCCGTTCGGTGGCCTCGCGCCGGCGCGGATCGGTGATGCCGTCGAGCCGCGGCACATGGCCGGTCACCGACACCACCTGCTCGGGGCTGGTGCCCCAGGTCACCAGCGGCGGCAGCTTCGCGGCGTCGAGCTTGATCTCGCGGTCGAAATGTGCGCCGTC
>DATJAC010000095.1:0-7691 GCA_035516655.1 Alphaproteobacteria bacterium
CTACCCAAGAGGCGCATCGCTGGGGCCGCACGGTCGCGATCCACGCGCAATCCTACGATTCGGTCAAGTTCGCGCTGCGCGCGGGCGTGGACACGGTCGAGCACGGCACGCGCATGGACGAGGAGGCGCTGGCGCTCTTCAAGCAGGGCTCGAGCATCCTGGTGCCGACCCTCTGCACGCTCTTCAGCGTGCTCGAGCTCGGCGAGAGGCTCCAGCTCATGCCCAAGCAGCGCGAGGAGATGGCGGTGAACGAGCCGCTCTGGCTTGCGAGCGTGCGCGCGGCGCACGCGGCCGGCATCCCCATCGCGGCGGGTGGGGACCTCGGCAACCGCTTCCCGCACGGGTCGAACGCGCGCGAGCTCGACTATCTCGTGCGCGCCGGCCTCTCCCCGCTCGAGGCCATCCAGGCGGCGACCGGGACGGCGGCGCGCGCCTTGAAACGCGACGGGCTCACGGGCGCGCTCGCGGCCGGCCGCATGGCGGACCTGCTCGTCCTCGACGGCGATCCGCTTGGCGACATCCGGATCCTGCAGGAGCCCGAGCGCCTCGCCCTCGTGCTCAAGGAAGGCCGCGCCGTCGCCGGCCGGCTTCTCCCGCCGCCGCGGCCCTAGCGGTTGAGCCAGCGCCGGGCGAAGCCGAGCAGGCCCTGGGGCATGAAGATCACCATAGCGATGAAGATGAGCCCGACCGGGATCAGATAGTACTCGGTGAAGAAGCGCGAGCAGGCCTCGCGCAGAAGAAGGAAAAATGCCGCCCCTGCGATCGGGCCGACCAAGGTGCCGATGCCGCCCATGACGTTGTAGATGACGGTCTCGCCGGAAACGAGGAAGAAGACGAAGTCGGGGGCGGCGAACTCGTTCTGGATGGCGTAGAGCACGCCCGCGAGCCCCGCGAAGAGCCCGGAAAGCATCACCGCCACGATCTTGTAGCGCTCGATGGGATAGCCGATGGCCCTGGTGCGCGCCTCGTTCTCGCGGATCGACTGCAGCACCATCCCGAAGGGCGAGCGGGTGATGCGCCGCAAGACGAGGTAGGACCCCGTGACCGCCGCGAGCACGAACCAGTGGAGCGTGCTGGTGGTGAAGGGAACCGCGAAGACGCCGGGGATGCCGAGCTTGGGCCGGCTGAAGGTGAGCCCGTTCTCCCCGCCCGTCACGGCGGTCCAGGTGAAGATGATGACGTAGAAGATCTGCGAGAAGATCAGGGTGGTGATCGCGAAGTAGATGTCGCGCAGGCGGGTCGAGAAGTAGGCGACGAAGGCCGCGACCGCGGCCGCGGCGAGAAGCCCGCAGGGAATGGCGAGCCACAGGTTGGGCGGCTTGACCGCGAGGAGTGCGGCCGCAGCCCCGTACATGCCGAGCCCGAAGAACGCCGAGTGGCCGAAGGAGATCATGCCCGTATAGCCGACCAAGATGTCGGAGGACATGGCCAAGAGCCCCCAGATCAAGATCTCGGTCACGAAGCGGCGCCAGAACTCGGGCAGGACGAGGGGGACTGCGATCAGGACGGCGAGGACCACGGCAAATCCCGTCCAATAGACGATGTCGTGGCGCCGAATCATTTCGGCGTCGGCACGAAGAGGCCCGTGGGCCGGAAGAGCAGGGTCATGATCAGGGCGACGAAGGAGACGATCACCGCCTGGCTGGGGCTGACGATGAGGGCGGCATAGGATTCGAGCAGACTGATGAAGATGGAGGCCGCGACCGAGCCCGCGAGATTTCCCATCCCGCCGACCACCACGACGATGAAGGCCTTGAGCACCCAATCGAGTCCCATGGCGTGGTCGACGCCGACGAGCGGGCCGAACAGCACCCCGCTCGCCGCCGCCATGCCCGAGCCGATGGCGAAGACGACGGTCAGGACCCGCGGCACCGGGATGCCCATGGCTTGCGCCATAATCCGGTCCTGGGTCGTGGCTCTGATCCAGACGCCGTAGGTGCTGAATTTGAGGAAGAGCCAAAGTACCGCGATCATGGCGGCCGCGAGGAGCGCGATCGCGATGCGGTACCAGGGATAGTCGAGATAGAAGAGGGCGAAGTGTCCGGTGAAGGGCTCCTGGATCTTGCGCGCCACGGGCCCGAACTGCCAGAGCGCGTAGTTCTGCAGCACAAGCGAGATCCCGAAGGTGACGAGGATGGTGTAGAGGGGATCGCGGCCGAGGAGCGGGCGCAACGTCGTCACGTAAATGACGGCACCGAGGAGGGCTATGGTCAGGGTCGCCACCACGAGGGCGAGCCAGAAGTTGCCGGTCGCCGCCAGGGTGAGCACGCCGACGTAGGCGCCCAGCATGAAGAGCTCGCCGTGCGCGAAATTCACCACGTCCATGATGCCGAAGATGAGCGTGAGCCCGGACGCCACCAGCGCCAGGATCAGGCCGGTGACCACACCGTTGATCGTCTGGACCAGGAACTGGGCGATCGAGATGGCCATGCTAAACGCCCAGATAGCGCCGCACGACGGCGTCGTCGGCCTTGAGCTCGGCGGCGGCGGCGTGGTGCCGGATGGCGCCGTTCTCCATCAGGTAGACGCGCCGGCTGGCCTCGAGCGTGAGCGGGACGTTCTGCTCCACCAGCAGCACCGCCACCTCCTCCCGGCGCAATACCTCGATGACCTCACGGATCTGGGACACCATGCGCGGCATCAGGCCTTCCGTGGGCTCGTCCATCAGGATGATCTTGGGCTCGAGCATCATCGCGCGGGCGATGGCGAGCATCTGCTGCTCCCCGCCCGAGAGCGTGCCGCCGGCCTGACCGCGGCGCTCGGCGAGGCGGGGGAAATAGCCGTAGATCTTCTCCAGGAGCTCCTTCTTTCTGGCGGCACCCACACCGCGGCGATCGAGGCCGGTGCGGAGGTTCTCCATCACGGTCAGGAGCCGGAAAATCCGCCGGTCCTCGGGCACGTAGCCGACCCCGAGCCGGGCCAGGCGATGGGGCGGCAGCTTGTCGATGGGCCGGCCCTCGAAGAGCACCCTGCCGCGGCTCGGATGAACGAGACCCATGATGGCCTTGAGCGTGGTGCTCTTGCCGACCCCGTTGCGCCCGAGGAGCCCCACCACCTCCCCTTTCCCCACCTCGAGGGAGACGCCGTGCAGAATATGGCTCTTGCCATAGTAGCTGTGGATGTCCTCAACCTTGACGAGGGGCTCGATGGTCGGATCGCCCGGGCTCATGTCTTGAGGTAGACCTCCAGCACGCGGGGGTTCTCTTGCACCTCCGCCGGCGTCCCCTCGGCCAGGATCTCGCCGTAATGGAGCACCGTGATGCGCTGGGCCAGCTCCATGACCACCTGCATGTCGTGCTCGACGATGAGGATCGTCAGGTTCGCAGCGATTCGGCGCACGAGCTCCATGGTCTCGCGCGTCTCGGCCGCACTCATGCCCGCCGTCGGCTCGTCGAGGCAGAGGAGCTGCGGCTCGGTCGCCAAGGCCACGGCGATCTCGAGATTGCGCTGCTCGCCGTGGGAGAGATTGGCGGCCGTCTCGTCGCGCTTGTTCTCCAGGCCGACCGCCTCCAACGCCGCCTCGGCCTTCGCGATGATGTCGCGGTAGGCGAGATGGTGGGTCAGCATGCTCCAGCGGTGCCGGCGCGACTGGGCGGCGATGCGGACGTTCTCGAGGGTCGAGGCGTTGGGCAGGATGTTGGTGATCTGATAGGAGCGCGCGATGCCCTTCTGGGAGATGCGGTCGGGCGAAAGGCCCGCGATGTTCTCGCCGTTGAAGACGATGCGCCCCGAGCTCGGTGCGAGCACCCCGGTCAGGCAGTTGAAGAAGGTGCTCTTGCCCGCCCCGTTCGGGCCGATGATCGCGCGGATCTCCTGCCGCTCCAGCTCGAAGTTGACGCCGTTCAATGCCGTCAGCCCGCCGAAGCGTACGGAGAGATCCTCGGTGCGGAGCACGGCGGACGCGACGCGCTCCGGCTCCGCACGCGCTGGGGCGGGCATCGCGGGTCGTGAGCCGCCTAGGCCGCGAACTGGCAGGCCGGCGGGACCATCGTCTTCTCTTTCGGAATGACCTCGAGGATGTGGTGCTTCCCGCCCTTGATGTCGAAGATGAACTCGCGCAGGAACGCCTGATGGTCCGCCTTGCGCAGCGTCTTGTCGCCTTGCGGGAAGTCGTCGCCCTCCTTCATCTCGAGCCCTTCGAGGGCCGCGATCAGCTTGGGCGCGTCCTCGCGGCCGGCGAAGCCCGATTTCTCGATGGCGAGCTTGACGGCGTTCATGGCCTCGAAGTTCGATTGCACGTAGCGGTCGGGAAGCGGGCCGGACGGATCGATCGCCTTGAGCCGGACGACGGCCTCGTCGAAGAACTTCTTGTGCGCGGGCGTATCGAGGGGCGGATCGAGGACCGGAATGTAGCGGTTGATGCCGACGAACCCCTCGATCTTGCTGCCGAGGGCGGGAAGGTTGGTCGATTCCGCAATGGCGCCGTCGCCGGCCCACTTGTACTTCTTGGTGAGGCCGAGGTCGTAGGCCTGATTGCCGATGGTCACCCCGTCCTTGCCGAAGAAGATGCCGAAGAGACCGTCGAACTCGCCGTTGATCTTGGTGAGGAACGGGGTCATGTCGGCGGTGCCGAGCGGAATGCCGGTGGTGCCGACGACCTCCCCGCCCGCCTTCCTGATCTCGTCGGCGTAGGCATCGCGGGTCGACTGGCCCCAGGAGTAGTCGGCGTAGGCGAGGTGCCATTTCTTGCCCATTTTGCCGACGAGGTAGGGTGCGAAGCCGACCGCCTGGGCCGGGGCGTAATCGAAGGTGCGGAAGGTGTAACGGTTGCAGTTGCTCGTGGTGATGGTGGTGTCGAGACAGACGCTGACCATGTTGACGATCTTCTGCTCCACCCAGACCGGCATGCAGGCCAGGCAGATGTTGGAGAGGAAGCCGCCCACGTGGACGTCGATGTTGTCCTCGACGGCCAGCTTCTCCACCTTGCGGCGGCCGACGTCGGGCTTGGACTCGTCGTCTTCCACGATCAGCTGGACGGGCCGGCCGTTGATGCCGCCCGATTTGTTGATGCGGTCCACCGCCATCTGCAGGCCGACGAGGGCGGTCTTGCCGCCCGCGGCTCCGACGCCCGAGAGCGGCTGCACCGAGCCGACTTTGTAGGGCTTGGCCGCGCCGAATGCGGCCTGCCAGGGGGCCGTCCCGAGCATCGTCGCACCGACGGCCACGGCCCCGCCCGCGGCACTCCATGCGAGCAGCCGGCGGCGCGTGAGTGCCGTCGTGTTGCGGGTTTCCTTGCGTCCTTTAGCGTTCTTACTCATTGCGGAGCCCTCCCCTGGTCGTCGGTTGAGATCGGGCGGTACTGGGTCGATCTGGACAGCACGGCACCGCCTCCGCCTGACGGTGGTCCAATGACAGGTTGAGCCGAGTCATCACATTGCAGCGGACGCTGACGCCACCCTTAGCAGGGCTTCCATCGCCGCCGCAGCCTGTCCTGTCCGCCCTTCGCCTTCTTCTGGTCAAGCGGTTCGCTACGGATAATACGCCAATAAGCCCGCGCAAACAACCGACTGTGCCTGCTCAAATATTGATCACGCGGGGTTTTATCGCGCAAAGTTGCGTGCGGCTTCTCCCGGCGTCTCCCGCTACGACGCGGCCTGATTGGCAGCAAGCGGGCGCTTGAGGTATTGCCCGTGCCCGGCGCGGCCCACGACCTCGCCCTCGCGCATGACCACCTCGCCGCGCACCATGGTCATGACCGGCCAGCCCTTGAAGCGCCAGCCGTCGTAGAGGCTGTAATCGGCATAGGAGCCGAGCTCGGCCGCGCGCACCACGCGCTCCTTGGCGAGGTCGACGAGGGTGAGATCGGCGTCCGCCCCCACGAAGAGGCCGCCCTTGCGCTGGTCGAGGCCGAAGAGGCGTGCTGGGTTGGCGGCGAGGAGCTGGGCGATGCGCTGAAGGGTGAGGCGGCCCTTGTGATAGCCCTCGCTCAAGAGGACCGGGAGGATGGTCGCCGTCCCCGGGAAGCCCTGGGAGGCCTGCCAGATGTTCTTTTCCTTGGTCGCGCGCTTGCGCGGGACGTGATCCGCACCCACGACCTCGATGCTGCCGTCGGCCAGGCCCTGCCAGAGGGCTGCAACGTCGGCCGCCTCGCGGAAGGGCGGGTTCGCCTTGCCGATGGTGCCGGCGTCGGACTCGAGCGTGTGGGTGAGATATTGCGGGCAGGTCTCGACGTGGATGCGCGGGTAACGCCGGCGGAAGCGCGCGATCTCGTCGAGGGCGAGCTTCGCACTCGCATGCACGAAATAGATCGGACAGCCGGTCTGCTCGGCGTAGTACATGGCGCGGAGCGTGTCCGCCGCCTCGGTGAGCGGCGGCTTGGCGAGGCTCCAGTCCTTGAGGGTCGCGCGCCCCTCGCTTTGGAACTTGAGGCGCGCCCGGCGCACGAGCTCGATGTTCTCGGGATGGACGGCGAGGAGGGCCTGAGGGTAGCGCGCGAGGCGCTCCATGAGCTCGACCATGAAGCCGTCGTCGGTGCCGGTAAGCCCGAGATAGAGCCCCTCGTCGCCCTTGAAGTTGGTGAAATATTTGAAGGAGGGCACGCCGAGCTCCTCGATGTAGAGGGGGAGCTCCGCCATATGCGCCTCGGTCGCCATGCCGAAGTGGAAGCCGAAGTCGACGAAGGCGCGCGCGGCCGCGGCCGCGCACTCGGCGGCGAAGATCTCGCTATAGGGCACGCTCGCGAGGAAGTGGCCGACCACGCTCGCGAAGCCGCCCTGGGCCGCAGTGGCCGTCTCGGTCGAGTACTCCGTGATCTTCTCGCCGAGCCCCCAATGCATGTGGGCCTCGATGAGGCCGGGGAAGACGTGGCGTCCGCGCGCGTCGATCGTGGCGCGCGCGCTACCCGCACTCTCGCCGGGTGCCAGGAGGGCTGCGATCCGGCCGTCCCTGATCGCGATGTCGGCCGGCCGCTCGCCGAGATCGGGGAAGACCGCGGTCCCGCCCATGACGACGCAATCGAATGGCATGGCTCCTCCGGAAGAAGCTGGCGCAGCCGCTGTAGCAACGCAGCGGCAGCACCGCCGAGTGTAGCGAGCGGGGCGTCGCTTGTCTCGCGCGCGGGGCGGGACTATCGTGCCGGCTCGGCGGCAGCGGCGCAGACCGAGCACGTCGCCGCGAGGAGGTTGCATGGCAAGAACGCTCAAAGTCGCGGCCGCCCAGACGGGCGCCGTGCTCTCGGACGACATGCGGCCGGGGGTGGCCGCCGCCTGCCGCATGGTCGAGGAGGCGGCCAAAGCGCAGGCGCAGGCGATCTGCTTTCCCGAGCTCTTCTTGACCCCCTTCTTCCCCAACCGCCTGATCCAGGATTCCGCCAAATACTTCCTCGAGCTGCCGAGCCCGATCGTGCAGCCGCTCCTCGATCTCGCGCGCGAGAAGGCGATGGCGCTCATCCTTCCCTTCGGCGAGCGCAGCGGGAAATTCTTCTACAATGCGGCCGCGGTCTTCGATCGTGCCGGGCGCCACCTCGGCACCTACCGCAAGACCCACATCCCCGCCATCCTCCCCTCCGAGCTCAAGGGCGGGACGGGGAGCTACGAGAAGTTCTACTTCTCGCCGGGGAGTGAGTTTCCCGTCTTCGAGCTCGAGGGGGTGAAGATCGGCATCCAGATCTGCTACGACCGCAAGTTTCCCGAGGGCTCGCGCGCCTTGGCCCTCAAGGGGGCGGAAGTGCTCTTCATGCCGATCTGTGCCGC
>DATJAC010000096.1:0-18960 GCA_035516655.1 Alphaproteobacteria bacterium
CAAGGTACCTCGGTCCGCTTGCCGCGCCTCACTTCGCCTGCATGCGCATGGCACCGTCGAGGCGGATGCACTCGCCGTTCAGCATCACGTTCTCGATGATGTGCAGGCAAAGCCGCGCGTATTCGTGCGGATGGCCGAAGCGCCGGGGGAAGGGCACCTGGCTCGCCAGGCTGTCCTGCACGGCTTGCGGCATGCCGAGGAGGAGCGGGGTGGCGATGAGCCCGGGGGCGATCGCCAGGACGCGGATCCCCGCGCGGGCGAACTCGCGCGCGGCAGGCAAGGTCAGGGCCACGACCCCGCCCTTGGAGGCGGCGTAGGCGGCCTGGCCGATCTGGCCCTCGTAGGCGGCGACCGAGGCGGTCGAGATGACCACACCGCGCTCGCCGTCGGCGAGGGGCGGGAGCTTGATCATGTCGGCGGCGGCGAGCCGCATCATGTTGAAGCTGCCGATCAGGTTGACGGCGATGACCTTGCTGAACTGATCGAGCGGCATGGGCCCGTCCTTGCCGACGATGCGTGCCGCGGGGCCGATGCCGGCGCAGTTGACGAGCACGCGTGCGGGGCCGTGGCGCTCGCGTGCCAAGCCGAGGGCGGCTTCCCCGCTCTTGCCATCCGAGACGTCGCAGCGCACCGCCGTCCCGCCGATCTCCTTTGCCACGGCTTCGGCCGCAGCCATGTTCACGTCGAGGACTGCGACCTTGGCACCCGCAGCCGCCAGATGACGCGCCGTCTCGGCCCCGAGACCGGAGCCCCCACCGGTGACGATGGCCGCATGCCCGCTTACGTCCATGGCCTTGCTCTCCTTCCGGATCAGGCTGTGCCGTATCCCGCGCCGAGCGAGCCTACCTAGCAGATGGCAGTGCGGGAGGCGAGCCCCGGAGGCGAGGCTCAAGCGCGGGCTCAGAAGGGATTGAGGCTGTCGAACGCCGATCCGCCGCGCACGCTGTCGAAGCAGGTGAAGTAGCCCTGGTCCCAGCCTTTCTTGTATTCGAGGTCCTGGCTGTAGCGCTCGTCGACCTGGGAGCCCGCCCAATTGGAGCCCGACTTGGAATTGGCCTCCAACCCCAGCGGACAACCCTTGGCGTAGCCGTCCTTGAAAGCCTCGCTGCTGTTGGCGGGCGGTATCTTCGGATCCGGCTTGTCGTCCCCGCCGCAGGCGCCGAGCACGGCCACCGCTGCGAGCAGCCCGATCCGCAGCCAGCCGAGCCTTGCCCGCACCATCTTCGAGCCTGCCATCCGCATCCTTCCCGCATGAGGCGGGCCATAGCTTAGGGCGAAGCCACTCCGCTGAGAAGCCTCGCGTGGGGCGATCTCCGATGTCACACTTTGGGGGTTGCATTCCCCCGGCATATGGCTATGCCTTTGGCGGAAGCGGGACGGGCCCGACGGCAGCGGGTAGTGAAGGAGCACCATGGCCGGACCCCTCTGGCGGCCGAATGCCGAGCGCATCGCCAACGCGAGCATGAGCGCCTTCAAGCGCAAGCTGGCGGCCGATTGGCATGTGGCCCTGGACGACTACGCCGCCCTCCATCGTTTCTCGGTTCTGGAGATGGAGAAGTTCTGGCTCACGCTCTGGGATTTCTGCGGCGTGGTCGCGGAGACGCGCGGCACGCGCGCGATCGAGAATCCGGGACTGATGCCGGGCTGCCGCTTCTTCCCCGAGGCGCGGCTCAATTTCGCGGAGAACCTGCTGCGCCGGCAGGACGCAAGCGACGCCCTCGTCTTCTGGGGCGAGGACAGGGTGCGCAGCCGGTTGAGCTGGAGCGAGCTCCAGGCGGAGGTCTCGCGTCTCGCCCAGGCGCTGGCGAACGAAGGGGTCGGTCCGGGCGACCGGGTCGCGGGCTGGCTGCCCAACCTGCCGGAGACCGTGATCGCCATGCTGGCGGCTGTCAGCCTCGGTGCCGTGTGGGCCTCGAGCTCGCCCGATTTCGGCGTGCAGGGGGTGGTCGACCGCTTCGGCCAGATCGAGCCCAAGGTGCTCTTTGCCGCCGACGGCTACCATTACAACGGCAAGGCTCATGACTGCCTGGCCCGCTTGGCCGAGATCGCGGCCAGGCTGCCGAGCGTCAAGCGGATCGTCGTGGTGCCCTATACGCGCGAGACATTCGCGCTCGGCTCAATCGGCGGGGCCGTCGCATGGCCGGACTTTGCGGCCCCCTATCGGCCGGGGCCGATCGCCTATGCCCGGCTCCCCTTCAACCACCCGCTTTACATTCTCTTCTCCTCGGGCACCACCGGGGTTCCCAAATGCATCGTGCATGGCGCGGGCGGCACCCTCATCACGCATCTCAAGGAGCACAAGCTCCATTGCGACATCAAGCCGGGCGACCGGCTCTTCTGGTTCACCACCTGCGGCTGGATGATGTGGAACTGGCTGGTCTCGGGCTTGGCCGCCGAGGCGACCCTCCTCCTCTACGACGGCTCGCCCTTCTATCCGGACGGCAATGTGATCTACGACTTCGCGGATGCCACCGGCATGAGTTTTCTCGGCACCTCGGCCAAGTTCATCGACGCCTGCCGCAAGGCCGCCCTGGCGCCGATCAGGAGCCACAAACTCGCGAGCCTGCGCGCGATCGGCTCGACCGGCTCCCCGCTCGTCCCCGAGGGCTTCGATTATGTCTACACGCAGGTGAAGAAGGACGTGCACCTGGCCTCGGTCTCGGGCGGGACGGACATCGTGGGTTGCTTCGTCGGCGGCAATCCCCTGGGGCCGGTCTGGCGCGGCGAGATCCAGGGCAAGCTGCTCGGCATGGCGGTCGAGGTCTTCGACGAGAACGGCCGGCCGCTCGCGCACGAGAAGGGCGAGCTCGTCTGCGTCAAGCCCTTCCCCTCGATGCCGCTCGGCTTCTGGAACGATTCCGACGAGCGGAAATACCGGGCCGCCTACTTCGAGCGCTTTCCCGGCGTGTGGTGCCACGGCGACTGGTCCATGCTGACCGAGCACGGCGGCCTCGTCATCTACGGACGCTCGGATGCGACCTTGAATCCGGGCGGGGTGCGCATCGGCACGGCCGAGATCTACCGCCAGGTCGAGGAGCTCGACGAGGTGGTCGAGAGCCTCGTCGTCGGCCAGGACTGGGACGGCGACGTGCGCGTCGTACTTTTCGTCCGCCTGCGCGACGGGGTCACCCTCGACAAGGCCCTCGGCGACAAGATCAAGGCCCAGATCCGCCGCAACACCACGCCGCGCCACGTCCCGGCCAAGATCGTCCAGGTCGGCGACATTCCGCGCACGAAATCGGGCAAGATCGTCGAGCTCGCGGTGCGCGACGTGGTGCACGGGCGTCCCGTCAAGAACCTCGAAGCCCTCGCCAACCCCGAAGCCCTCGCCTTCTACAAGGACCTGCCGGAGCTCAACCGTTGAAACAGATAAAGACCCGACTCCTCGGCAAGGCAGCGGACCTTGCCGGCCCCATCCGCGCCGCCGTCTCGGCCCTCGAGCCCCAGCTCATTGCCGACGTCTCGAAGACCGCCTTCGGCGATCCCAACGTGATTCCGCTGTGGTTCGGGGAGTCGGATCTGTCGACGCCGGAGTTCATCCGTGCTGCCGCCAAGCGCGCCCTCGACGAGGGCGAGACCTTCTACACCTATACCCGCGGCATCCCCCCATTGCGCGAGGCCATCGCCGAATATCTCACTGGCCTCCACGCACACCCCGTGGCGCCCGAGCGGGTGAGCGTCACCACGGCGGGCATGAACGCCATCATGCTGGTGATGGAGCTCGTGCTGGAGGCGGGGGCAAACGCGGTCACGGTCACCCCGCTTTGGCCCAATGCCGCCGCCGCCGCCCGCATCATGGGGGCGGAGCCGCGCGAGGTGCCGCTTCGGAGCGAGCAGGGGCGCTGGCGCCTCGACCTCGACCGGCTCTTCGCCGCCTGCGACGCCCGCACGCGGCTCATCTTCGTCAATTCGCCGGGCAATCCCACGGGCTGGATGATGACGCGCGAGGAGCAGCGCGCCGTGCTCGACTTCTGCCGCGAGCGCAACATCTGGCTCCTCGCCGACGAGGTTTATTCGCGCATCGTCTACCACGGGCGCGCCGCCCCCTCCTTCCTCGACATCGCGCTCCCCGAGGACCCGCTCTTCGTCGCCAACAGCTTCTCCAAGGCCTGGGCGATGACCGGATGGCGCATGGGCTGGCTGGTGGCCCCCGCGGCCCTGGGCGATCTCCTGGGCGAGCTCGTCCAGCACAACGTGAGCGGGGTTGCCACCTTCCTGCAGCCGGCCGCGATCACCGCCCTCAAGGAGGGCGAGCCCTTCGTCACGGAATTCGTCGAGCGCTGCCGGCGCGGGCGCGACATCGTCGCGGACCATCTCGCCGCCATGCCGCGCGTGCGCTTCACCTCGCCTGAGGCGGCGTTCTACGCCTTCTTCGAAGTGGAGGGAGTCGAGGACAGCCTCGCCTTCGCCAAGCGCATCGTGCGCGAGGCGGGCGTGGGTTTGGCACCCGGAGCCGCCTTCGGCAGGGGTGGCGAGGGCGGCTTCTTGCGCCTCTGCTTCGCCCAGGCGCCCGAGCTCCTCGAGCGCGCCATGGAGCGGCTCAGGCGCGTGATCGTGTGAGCGGCTGGGGCTTCCGCGCAGACAACAAATGGCCGGTCGAATCTAGCGCACGCGATGCGTCCTCAGCCAATCGCGCAGGGCCGCCTCCATGCGCGTCTGCCATCCCCGGCCCGCGGCCCGGAATTTCGCCAGCACGTCGGGCGAGAAGCGTATGGTGATGCGCTCTTTGGGTGCGGTCGATCGCGGGCGACCGCGGACGGGCTTGAGCCGCGCGAACTCGGTATCGCTCAGCTCATAGGTATCGCGATCCGCCGCAATGCCGGCGTTGATGGCTGCTTCCTCAGCCTTCGTCGGTCGAACCAATTTGCGCTTCATAGCGATCGCTCTCTCGATTGTTGGCCTTGCGCAGGCTGACGATCCTTCGCGTCTCACCGCGGTCGACGAAGACGACGCAATAAAGCCGCCGTCCGATCGGCCGCTAGCCAATTTGGCGCGGCTCGCCGTAATCGGCCCGGCTGTAGAGCTTGGCCAGGACACGGTCCCGGTCGAGCCGGGCCGCGGCACCCAGCGGAACGCCGTGCTTCGCGCGGTTGGCGGCGTCTTTCGCCGGATCGAAGGCGAGCTTCACCGGAATTTATGTATGTACAATAAATCGGCTTGTCAAGATAGGTCGGGTGCCGGCGGTGCGTTCCGCTCCGCCCCCGCCTCCTCCATGAGCCAGTCGCGGAAGGCGCGAACCTTGGGGCGCTCGAGTGCCCGCGGGGCGGCCACGATGTAATAGGCGAGCGGCACCTTGAGCTGGAGCTCGAAGGGCTTGACCAGGCGCCCGGCGGCGAGGTCCTCGACGATGAGCGCGGTACGCCCGAGGGCAACCCCTTCGCCGCCGATCGCCGCCTGCAGCACCATGCTCGAGTGGCTGTAGATCGGCCCGCGCGCGGCATCGACCCCCTCAACACCCGCCGCCTTGAGCCACATCTGCCAGCCGACGGCGGTGGCCTCGCCCAGATTGTCGAGGCGCAGCGCATCCTCCTCGTGAAGGAGGGTGTGGTGCTTGAGGTCGGCCGGCTTGCGCAAGGGATGCGGGCCCCGCTGCAGCCCGGGGCTGCACACCGGCACATAGTCGTCCGCGACCAGGCGCTCGGCCACCAGCCCCGCATAGCGGCCGCGGCCGTAGCGGATGGCGAGGTCCACGTTCTCGCGCGCGAAATCGACGAGCTGGTCGTTGGCCTGGAGCCGCACGTCGATCTCGGGGTGGCGCGCGCGGAAACGCGCGAGGCGCGGCATCAGCCATTTGTTGGTGAAGGAGTAGGTGGTGCTGACGGTGAGCCCGCCCTTGGTCTCGTCCGCGACGAGGCGCGCGCTCGCCTCCCTGAGCCGCGCCAGGAGCTCGCGCACGGTGCCGGCATAGGCCTGCCCCTCGTCGGTCAGGCGCAGGGCACGGTTGAGCCGGCGGAAGAGCTTGACCCCAAGCGCCTGCTCGAGCGCCTTCACCTGCCGGCTCACGGCACCATGGGTCACGTTGAGCTCGCCCGCCGCCTTGGTGAAGCTCAGGTGCCGGGCCGCCGCCTCGAAGTCCGCGAGCGCCTTGAGGGGGGGCAGTCTTTGCGCCACGGCTGCCTCCTTTCATGTGATATTTCCTCACGCATAATAGGAGAACAAATCGGTTGTTGGCAAGCGGATTCGCGCTTAGATATCGGCTCAAGACAAAGCTGAGGCAGCGGCGAACGGGCCAGACCCCATCGCCCTTTATGTGAAGGAAACGACGATGAACCAGGTACGAATGGAAGCGTCTCGCGGGCTCGGTCAGGGCCGCGCGAGCAGGGTCGTGGCAGTCCTCGGCGAGGCGGCCCAGCGCTTCGAGGAATGGCGCCGGCGCATGCGCAGCCGGCATGAGCTCATGGCGCTCGGCGACGATGTGCTCAAGGACATCGGCCTCGGCCGCAGCGAGGCCTTCCGCGAATACAGCAAGCCCTTCTGGCGCAACTGAGGCGGCGGGTACAAACGCGGGGTCCGCATGCAGAGATAGCCATTGCGGGACCCCGCGGCCGCCCGCATCTTAGCACCATGATCGTGGTGATCTTCGAAGTCCTCCCCAACGACGGCCGGGCGTCGGAATATTTCGACCTGGCCAAGGCCCTCGCCCCCGAGCTCGCCAAGATCGACGGCTTCATCTCGGTCGAGCGCTTCGAGAGCCTCACGAGCAAGGGAAAAGTCCTCTCGCTCTCGACCTGGCGCGACGAGGCGGCGGTCAAGGCCTGGTACGGCCACCTGGGCCACCGTGCCGCACAGGCCAAGGGCAAGGCCGGCATCTTCAAGGATTTCCGCATCCGGGTGGCAAGCGTCTTGCGCGACTACGACATGGCCTCGCGGCTGAGCGCTGGCGCGCCGAGTGCCGCCGAGTGACATGGACTCGGGGCACTTCCAGACTTTCGCGCGCTACAACGCCTGGGCCAACCGGCGTCTCTACGACGCCTGCGCAGGCCTCGCTGTGCCCGAGTACCGCAAGCCGCGGCCGGCCTTCTTCGGCTCGATCCACAACACGCTCAACCATATCCTCGCGGGCGACCGCATTTGGCTCGGACGGATCGAGGGGAGAGAGCACGGCATCGCCGCCCTCGACCAAATTCTCTACGAGGATTTCGCTTCCCTCCGCCAAGCGCGCGAGGCCGAGGATGCGCGCATCCAAAGGCTCGTCGACGGCTTCGACGATCGCGCCCTCGCGGGCCCGCGCTCCTACAAGACCACGTCGGGCATAGCGCAGGAGACGCGCCTCGACTGGATCCTGAGCCATGTCTTCAACCACCAGACCCACCACCGGGGCCAGGTGCACGACATGCTCTCCCAGACCGAGACGGCACCCCCGCCGCTCGATCTCATCTTCTTTCTGCGCACGGTCCCGGCGGGCTGAGGAAAGAGGAACGGCTCAGCGCCGGCCGGTCGTGACCACGAGCTTGCCGGTCACTTTCCGCTGCATCATCAGGGTCAAGGCCGCAGGCGTCTCCTCGAGTGGAAAGGTGCGCGAGACGAAGGGCTTGAGCAAGCCGTCCTCATACATGCGGAAGAGCTCGGCCAAGCCCGCCCGCACGAGTGCCGGGTTGCGGCGCGAGGTCGCGCCCCAGAGCACGCCGATCACGGCGCAACTCTTGATGAGCACGTAATTGGCGGGAACCGAGGGAATCCTTCCCGAGGCGAAGCCGATCACGAGAATGCGGCCCTCCCACGCGATGGCGCGGAGCGCTGCATCGAAGGCGTCACCGCCCACGGGATCGAAGACGACGTCGGCACCCTTGCCGCCCGTGAGCGCCTTGACCCGCTCGCGCAAATCCTCCCGCGCGTAATCGATGCCGTGGTCGGCGCCGTGCTCGCGCGCGACCGCGAGCTTCTCGGCCGAGCTCGCCGTGGCGATCACGCTCGCCCCCATCGCCTTGCCGACCTCGACCGCGGTCAGCCCGACCCCGCTCGAGGCACCATTGACGAGGAGGGTCTCGCCCGGCTTGAGCTTGGCGCGATAGGCAAGGGCGAGATGGGCCGTGCCGTAGGCGACGGGAAAGCCGGCCGCGGTCACGAGGTCCATCTTGTCCGGGATGCGCATGGCTTGCGCCTCCGCCACCACCGCCTCCTCGGCAAAGCCGCCGTGTCCCATGTAGGCGAGAATGCGGTCGCCCGGCTTGAGCTCCTTGACGCCGGCACCGACCTCGCGCACCACGCCCGCGGCCTCGAGACCGGGGACGAAGGGGAAGGGCGGCTTCTCCTGGTACTTGCCGGCGATCATGAGGGTGTCGGCGAAATTGACTCCCGCACCATGCACGGCAAAGCGCACGCATCCGGGAGCCGTTGCCGGTACCGCCGTCTCCTCGCACACGAGGCTTGCCGGATCTCCCCAGGCCTTGCACCGGATGGCGCGCATTGAGCTCTCTCCTCTCTGTTACTTGAAGAATTCACCACATCAGGAACAAATTCGTCATTGCGAGATGCCCGAAGGGCGCCGAAGCAATTCAGGAAGAGTTTGCACGAGATGCCCCTGGATTGCTTCGCTGCGCTCGCAATGACGGCGATCTGCTGCTGAGGCGACTTCCGAATCGAGACGCTAGTCGAGCCAGCCCTGCCCTGGGCGGATGGCACCCACCTCGAACCCGTTCCAATTTTTGAGCGTCGGGCGGCAGAGGGGGGCCAGGGACCGCCAGCTCGCGTCGTCGAGGGCCCCGAGATGGCGCAGGATGGCGGCCATCGCCACCTCGGCGGCGCGTGCGGCCCCGTCGTCGATCTTGAGGGCGATGCCGAGGCCGAGATGGGGGAGGGCCGCGCAATAGACGCCCTCGGCCCCGCCCTTGAGCAGAATGCGTCCGCCCGTCTCCTCCATCACCACCGTGGCGAAGCGGCCGCTGCCCGACACCAAATCCGGCCGGGCCGCCACGGCGGCGAGCACGCGCTTGGCAGCCGCCCTGCGCTCGGCGTGGAGGCCCTCCTGGGTCGCGAGCCGCGCCATGCCGAGGGCGAGCGCTCGGATCGGGGCGGCGAGAGTGGGAATGCTGCAGCCGTCGATAGCACGCGGCGCACGCGCGAGCTCGACCCCGCAGATCTCGCCCACGAGCTTGATCCAGCGCGCCTGGGCGGGATGGTCGAAGCGGATATAGCCGCGCACGGGCTCGCCTTTGTGGCGGGCCGTGCTCAGCATGCCCGAATGCTTGCCCGAGCAATTGTTGTGCGCGGCCGTCGGCGCCTTCCCCGCGCGCAGAAGCGCTTCGGCGGCCGTCGCCGCATAGGGGGCGTGCGCCCCGCACTCGAGGTCGGTGACGCCGAGCCCCATGCGCTCGAGCCAGCCTGTCACGGCGTCGACGTGCTTGGGCTCGCCCGCGTGCGAGGCCGAGGCGAGTGCCAGCTCGGCGTCGCCGAGCGCGTAGGCCTCGGCCGCTCCGCTCTCGATCACGGCGAGGGTCTGGAGCGGCTTGATCGCCGAGCGGGGGTAGACCGCGCGCTCGATGTCGCCCCAGCAGGCGACGGTCTTGCCGCGGCCGTCGACGACCGCGGCGGCACCTGTGTGCCTGCTCTCGACCGCCGGTCCGCGCGTGATTTCGATCAAGACGGGAGCGGCATCGGGCAGGGCCCTGGGCCTGGCGCGCGGTTCCGTCGGCATCGGCTAAGGTCCTCGGCTGATTGCGCAGAACCCGCTGCGGGCGGCGCGGTTGAGAGGGGCCCGCAGCGAGGTCAAACACCTTGCCTTGGCGCGGCTTGCGGTGCAAGGTGCGAGCCATGCGCGGCTATTTCGGAATCGGCGTCGAGGGCATCAGCAAGTCCATGAATCTGGGCAGCCTTTGGCGCACGGCCCATGCCTTTGGGGCTGCCTTCGTGTTCACCATCGGGGCCAACTACGAGCGGCTTTTGGGCGAGCGCGCGGACACGTCCAAGAGCTCGGGCCAAGTGCCGCTCTACGAATTCGCTGGCCTCGACGCCTTCCGCCTGCCGCGCGGATGCACCCTGGTCGGCATCGAGATTATGGACGACGCCGCCGAGCTCCCGAGCTTTCCCCATCCGCGCCGTGCTGCCTACGTGCTCGGGCCCGAGCGCGGCGGGCTCAGCCCCGAGCTCGTCGCCCGCTGCGCCCACGTCGTCAAGATTCCGACCAAATTCTCCGTCAATCTCGCCATCGCCGGTGCGATCGTCATGTACGACCGCCTGCTGAGCCTGGGCCGGTTCGCCGAGCGCCCGCTCGCTCAAGGACAGGTGGCAGCCCCGCTTCCGGCACCGGTGTTCGGGCCGCCCATCCGCCGCCGCAAGGTGGGGGCACTGCCATGACCGGCGGCTCGGCCCGGGGACTTGTCGTAATGAACAGGATTGGAAGGCGCCCATGAAAAAATTCGCTGCCCTCGGAATCGCCCTTGCTTTGGCGCTTTATGTCGTGCCGAGCCTTGCCCAGCAGAAGCCTGCTGCCAAACCGGCCCAGCCGGCCCAGGCCCAGGCCAAGGCCACGGTCATCGGCACCCACGGCGATTGGCAGGCGCTCACCTACAAGCAGGGCACGGCCGACACCTGCTATGTCGCGAGCTTCCCCAAGAAGACCGAGGGTCACCAGCCCAAGCTGGGCGAGGCCAATATCCTCGTCACCCACTGGCCGTCGCAGAAGACCTACGGTGTGCTGAGCGTCACCGGCGGCTACGACTACAAGAAGGACAGCAGCGTCGAGCTTGCCGTCGGCGACGAGAAGTTCTCGCTCTTCACCCAAGGGCCGCGCGGCTGGGCGCAGGACGGCGACGACCCCAAGGTCGTCAAAGCCTTCAAGATGGGGAAGGACGTCGTCGTCGTGGGCACCACCGCGGCCGGGGCCAAGACCAAGGACATCTTCTCCCTCGAGGGCTTCACCAAGGCCTACGAGGAGGCGAGCAAGGCCTGCGGCGTCAAGGGTTAGGATTTACCCGGGGGAGCGGCACTCCTATATAAAGGCCCTCGTCCTCCGGAGGAGCCGGGAGTGCCGTGGAAAGTGCCGCCGCCAGCGGGCAACTCAAGAACCTGATCGGGCTGAGCCGCGCCGAGCTCGAGGCCGAGCTCGCCCCCCTCGGCGTCGAGCGCTTCCGCGCGCGTCAGCTCTGGCATTGGATCTATCGCCGCGGTGCCGGGAGCTTTGCCGCGATGTCCTCGCTCTCGGCGAGCCTCAGGGAAGCGCTTGCCGAGCGCTACGTCCTCGCGCGCGCGCAGGTGGCGCGCGACCAGCAGTCCTCGGACGGTACGCGCAAATGGCTCCTCGAGCTCGCCGACGGGAACCTGATCGAGACCGTGCATATTCCCGAGGAGGACCGGGGGGCGCTCTGCGTGTCCTCGCAGGTCGGCTGCACGCTCAGCTGCAAGTTCTGCCACACCGGCACGCAACGCCTCGTGCGCAACCTCGAGGCGGGCGAGATCGTGGGCCAGCTCATGCTGGCGCGCGACGCGATCGGGGAATGGCCGGCCCCCGAGGACGGCCGCATGATCTCCAACTTAGTACTCATGGGGATGGGCGAGCCGCTCTACAACTACGAGAACGTGGCCAAGGCCTTGCGCATCGTGATGGACCACGAGGGCATCGCCATCTCGCGCCGGCGCATCACGCTCTCGACCTCGGGCGTGGTGCCCCAGATCCGCCGCGCGGGCGAGGAGCTGAGGGTCAACCTCGCGCTCTCGCTCCACGCCGTGCGCGACGAGCTGCGCGACGTCTTGGTACCCCTCAACAAGAAATACCCGATCGCCGAGCTCATCGCCGCCTGCCGCGACTACGCTTTGCTCAATCCCAACCGGCGCATCACCTTCGAGTACGTCATGCTCAAGGGCGTCAACGACGCTGCCGCCGACGCGCGCGAGCTCCTGCGTCTCATCCGCGGCATCCCGGCCAAGGTCAACCTCATTCCCTTCAATCCCTGGCCGGGTGCTCCCTACGAGTGCTCCGAGGAGGATGCCATCCGCGCCTTCGCCGAGATCGTGATGAACGCCGGCTACCACGCGCCGGTGCGCACGCCCCGCGGGCGCGACATCCTCGCCGCCTGCGGCCAGCTCAAGTCGGAGAGTTTGCGCCCGCGCGCGAGCGCCCGCGCCAAGCAGGCCGCCGCGGCCCCGCCGGCCGCGTGAGGGCGCCTACCCGAAATTCCGCTCCGCGAAGCGCCAATTGATGAGGCGATCGATCCAGGCCGTAACGTAGTCGGCGCGGCGGTTCTGGTAGTCGAGATAATAGGCGTGCTCCCACAGGTCGATGGCGACGAGCGGGGTCTCGCCGCGGGTGATCGGCGTGTCGGCATTGGCGGTCGCAAGCAGGCCGAGCTTGCCGTTCGGATCGGCCACGAGCCAGGTCCAGCCGCTGCCGAACTGGCCGAGGGCGGCCTTGGCGAAAGCAGCACGGAGGGCTTTCACGGTGCCGAAATCCCGCTCGATAGCACGTCTCAGCTTGTCGTCCGGCTCGCCCCCGCCGCGCGGCGCCATGCTCTGCCAATAGAACTGGTGGTTCCAAGCCTGGGCGGCATTGTTGAAGACGGCCTTCGCCGTCGGGTCCTGGGCAGTGCGCCGGACCACCTCCGCAAGCTCGAGCTCCTGGTAAGCGCTGCCCTCGACGAGCCGGTTGAGGGCCGCGACATAGCCGGCATGATGCTTGCCGTAGTGGAAGGAGAGCGTTCGTGCCGAGACCAAGGGCTCGAGCGCGTTCTCCTCGTAGGGCAGCTTGGGCAGGCTGAAGGCCGCCTTGGCCTCGCTCATCGTCTCGCTCATGGCTGCTGTCTCCATCGCTCGCGCGGGCGGCCGGGAGCCCATCGCGCAATGCCTCGTGCCTGTTCAACTCCTTTCCCGGGGATTCGGTTCCCGTGAGCGCTGCCGCAAAGGTTGCCCGTGCCGGCGATTTCCCTATACTGCCGCGCCGTTCGACCCCCTCTCCCTTCGGCGGAGCCGACCATGGCGAAAGACGTGAAGAAGGTGGTGCTCGCCTATTCGGGCGGGCTCGACACCTCGATCATCCTGCGCTGGCTGCAGGATACCTATGCTTGCGAGGTCGTGACCTTCACCGCCGACCTCGGCCAGGGCGAGAGCCTCGAGCCCGCGCGCAAGAAGGCCGAGCTCCTCGGCATCAAGCAGATCTTCGTCGAGGACCTGCGCGAAGAGTTCGTGCGCGATTTCGTTTTTCCCCTCTATCGCGCCAACGCGCTTTACGAGGGGGCCTATCTCCTCGGCACCTCGATCGCGCGCCCGCTCATCGCCAAGCGCCAGATCGCGATCGCCGAGCAGGTGGGGGCCGACGCCGTCGCCCACGGTGCCACCGGCAAGGGCAACGACCAAGTGCGCTTCGAGCTCGCCTACTACGCCCTCAAGCCCGACATCAAGGTGATCGCCCCCTGGCGCGAGTGGGACCTCACCTCGCGCGCGGCACTCGTCGAATATGCCGAGAAGCACCAGATCCCCATCCCGCGCGACAAGCGGGGCGAGGCCCCCTTCTCGGTCGATGCCAATCTCCTGCACATCTCTGCCGAGGGCAAGGTGCTCGAGGATCCCTGGATCGAGCCGGAGGAGTTCGTCTATAGCCGCACCGTCGCCCCCGAGGCGGCCCCCGACCAACCCGAATATGTCGAGCTCGAGTTCGCCAAGGGCGATCCCGTGGCGGTCAACGGCGAGCGGCTCTCGCCGGCGGCCCTCCTCGAGCGGCTCAACGCGCTCGGCGGCAAGCACGGCGTGGGGCGCCTCGACCTCGTCGAGAACCGCTTCGTCGGCATGAAGTCGCGCGGCGTCTACGAAACACCGGGCGGGACCATCCTCCAGGCCGCCCACCGCGGCATCGAGAGCATCACACTCGACCGCGGGGCGGCGCATTTGAAGGACGAGCTCATGCCGCGCTATGCCGAGCTCGTCTACAACGGCTTCTGGTTCTCGCCCGAGCGCTCGATGCTCCAGGCCTTGATCGACAGGAGCCAGGAGAACGTCGAGGGCACGGTGCGGCTCAAGCTCTACAAGGGCCACGTGCGCGTGGTCGGCCGCAAATCGCCCAAGTCGCTCTACAGCCTCGCCCACGTCACCTTCGAGGAGGACCAGGTCTACGACCAGCGCGACGCCGAGGGCTTCATCAAATTGAACGCGTTGCGCCTCAGGCTATTGAAGCGGCTGCGCGGGTGAGAGGCGCCGCCCATAATGCGGAATGTGATCAAGTCGAATCGGTGTTTTCATCGTCATTCCCGCGAAAGCGGGAATCCCGCGGCGCCATGGATCCCCGCGTGCGCGGGGGCGACGATCGTGATGCTTCAGCTTGATCGCATCCTGTTCTAGGGAGCGAGCTTGGGCTGAGGGGGCGGTGCGATCCCGGCTTGCCGGCAGGCGGCGGTCACCGTGTTGCTCAGGAGGCAGGCGATCGTCATGGGCCCGACCCCGCCCGGCACCGGGGTGATGGCCCCCGCGACCTTGACCGCCTCGGCGAAGGCCACGTCGCCGACGAGCCGCGACTTCCCCGCTTCGCTCCCCGGCACGCGGTTGATGCCCACGTCGATCACGACAGCCCCCGGCTTGATCCAGTCGCCGCGCACGAGCTCGGCCTTGCCGACCGCGGCGACGAGGATGTCGGCGCGCCGGCATTCGTCCTTGAGCTCGCGCGTGCGCGAGTGCGCGATCGTGACCGTGCAGCTCCGGCTCACGAGGAGGGCGGCGACCGGCTTGCCCACGATGTTGGAGCGTCCGACCACGACCGCGCGCTGCCCCGCGAGACTTGGGAGGTTCGCCTCGAGGAGAAGGAGGCAGCCGAGCGGGGTGCAGGGCACCATCCCCTCGCCTCCCGTCCACAGGCGGCCGACGTTCTCGGGATGGAAGCCGTCGACGTCCTTCCGCGGGTCGAGGGCCGCGATCACCGCGCTCTCGCGGATCTGCGGCGGCAAGGGGAGCTGGACGAGAATGCCGTGGACCGAGGCGTCGTCGTTGAGCCGGCGGATCTCGTCGAGGAGGGCCGCCTCGCTTGTGCTGCTCGGCAGATTGCGCTCGAGCGAGCGCATGCCCACCTCGAGCGTCATCTTGCGCTTGCTCCCGACGTAGACCTGACTCGCCGGATTGTCGCCCACGAGGATCACGGCGAGGCCGGGGGTGAGGCCGTGCCGCTCCTTGAGCTCGCGCACCTGGCCGGCCACGCGCGCGCGCAACGCCGCGGCATGGGCCTTGCCGTCGATGAGGCGGGCACTTCCTCCCGCCTCAGCCATGAAGCTCCCTGAGCCAGCTCTCGAGGTGAGGGAGAAGGGCCGCCGGCTCCCCTGCAAGATGGAGAAGCTTGCGCCGGTCGCGTTGGCCCCGGACGAGCGCGATGCTGGACCTGGGCAGGCGCCAGGACTTGGCGAGGAGCTTGATGAGGGCGTCGTTCGCCTTGCCCTCGACGGCGGCGGCACCGACTGCGCATTTGAGGGCCAGGGTTCCGTCCGCCTCGATGACCGTGCCCTGGATGCGGTCGGCAGCCGCCCCCGGCGTCAGCCGCACGGCCACACGAACCCCGTCGGCACCGGGTTTGAAAGGCGAGGGCTCTGCTGCCGCCGTGCGCTGCGTCTCGCTATCCGAGCGCGGCAACGTAGATCCTCTCGAGCACCATGTCGATGAAGTAGAGCAGAAGGATGAGCACCACCGGCGAGATGTCGATGCCGCCGAGGTTGGGGATGTAGCGCCGCAGCGGCCTCAAGGCCGGCTCGGTCACGCGATAGAGGAAGTCGTTGATGACGTAGACGACGCGATTGTAGGTATTGACCACGCCGAAGGCGATGAGCCAGCTCATGATCGCGGCCGCGATCACCACCCAGATATAGAGGTGGATCGCGATTTGGATGATGGCGATGAGGGGTCCGGCTACGATGTCCATCTCTGGGGCCCGTCGACGTGGCGGAAAGCGGCGCTAGACCCTATCCGTTGTCGCCACGCGAGGCAAGCCCGCGGCCCTTTTGCCCGGCGGTGGCGGGGGCGCTCTCCGCTCCCAGCCTTGACAGGGCGGGGGGCGGCCCACATTATCGCGCCCACCCGAATCCGATACCCAGTCGCCTGGGGCCGTAGCTCAGCTGGGAGAGCGCCGCGTTCGCAATGCGGAGGTCAGGGGTTCGATCCCCCTCGGCTCCACCAAACTCCTCATCCTTTTTTCCACAGTCGTCGCGCCCACGAAAGCGGGTGTCCGGAAATATCGGCCAAACCGCCGCCGTGGTGGCCTTGGATGCCCGCTCCCCGCTTTCGCGGGGACGAGCTCCGCGGGCACGACGACAAGAAATCGATGCGCTCAAAATCCGGCGAGTTTTACGGGCTCAAAGTCCCGTGCGGCCCGATATGGAGCGTGGCGAGGATGAAGGCGCGGTTGCCTTGGATGCGGATCGGCAGCGGCTGGAAGGGCATGGAGTTCTCGATCGCGTCCTGCCCGGCGCGGTCGAGTGCCGGCAAGCCCGAGGATTGCACGATCTCGACATGGAGCATGGTGCCGTTGCGGGCCATCACGATCTCGTATTTGACGATCCCGTCCTTGCCGTGCGCGGCATCGGGATAGCGGAAATTGCTCTCGATGGCGTCGCGCAAGGCGTTCAGGTAGCGATCGCCCCCGCCCTCGCCGCGGCGCTCCCCTTCGCTCCAATTGGGGGCCGAGATGTCGGTCGTGACCGGGCCGGGGGGCGCCTTCGTCTGCGGCTTCGGTTGCGCGGTCGTCGGCGGAAGCGACGCCACTTGGGGCGGGGCCGCCGGCGCCGTGGCCGCGGCGGGCGACGTCGCCGGCCGCTGCACAGCCTCTTTCGCCGCCTTCGGCGGGGGCGGCTTTGTCGTTGCGGTCGCCTCTGCGGGCGGGGCGACCGGAAGCGGTGCAGCGACCAGCGGCAGGGCCGGTGCGGGCTCGGCGGATGGCTTGGCCTCGGCTGCGGCGGCCGGGCTCTCGGCGGGTGCGGCAGCCGCCGGCGGCACTTGCGGCGGCACCTGGGCGGGCTGCTCCTGGGCCGGCTTGGGCTCGGTCTTTTCTGGAGCGCCGGATTTGAGCGCGGGGCTGCCGCCCGACTCCAGATGCGGGATATCCGGCTGCGTGCTGGGCGGCGCCTTGAGCTGCGGTTGCTCGACGGGCTGGGCATGCGTCGGCGGCGGCGGCGGATGCTGCGTACGTTTCGGCGCCGGCGGCGGAGGCTCCATCACGAGCTCGACCGGGATCGTCGGCGGCTCCTTGGGCGGTGCGCGCACCACGGGAGTGAGCGAGACGCCGAGCAGCAGGGCCAGGTGCAGTGCTAGGGCTGCCGCGCGCGCGAAAGCGCGCCGCGTGGCCTCCCACCGGTCGCGCGAGGGCAAAATGTCCGGCTCGCGTTCCCAGTCGATTGCGCCTATCGCAGCACTCACGCTCTGTCAGTCCATTCCTGCCATGGGGCTCCATTTTACCCCAACTCCTGGGCCTCACGAGAGGGGAGCTGCCGTGCCCTGGGGCTCTGCCGCCGCGGCAGGATGGCGAGGGGGTCGCCTCGGTCGGGCACGGTCATGGAATGGGTTCTGCAGGCGCCAGCGTCAAGGCGACGACCGAGCTCTCGCGGAAGAGCTCGGCGAGGGCTGCGGCGAGGTCGAAGCGAGGGTCGCTCCCGAGCGCCCGCTCGGCCGCCACGGCGAGTGTTTCGCCCGCAGCCAAGGCCGAGCGGAAGGCAAACTCCGGCGGCGGCAAGGCGCGCATCACCACGTCGTCGCCCCTCCGCCGCACTTCGAGGAGGGTGCTGCCGCTATCGAGGTCGATCGTTTCCTCGCTCTCGGCCCCCGGACGATTGGCGCGCCAGATGCGGTCGATGGGCCAAGGCGACGCGATGAGGCCGAGGGAGGGAGCGAGGCCGAAGCGGAGGTGCTGTGTTGCTTCCGCCGCGACGGCCTCGAGCGCTTGGGGACCGAGCGCCGGTACGGCGGGGGCTTGGCTTGCCGCATGCATGAGCCACTCGAGGCGTGCCACGTCGGCGAGATAGACGAGCTCGCGACAGGGCGGGAAGCCCGCGAGGAAGGCAGGGAAGCCGTCGCCGTAGGCGGCGAGGCAGGCCTCCCTCGGCGGATGCCGGGTAAGGAACTCGTGGGCCGCATAGGCGAAGAAGCGCCCGTCCACCAGGCGACGGACTGCCGGAAAGACTTGGGCGAGCACGGCCGTGAGCGAGGCCACCACGTTGTTGCGATAGATCGCGAGCCGCTCCGCGGGCCTGAGCCCGTCGCCGAGGACGAGGGCAGCCACGGCGGCCTCCTCGCCCCCGAGCAGGGCCGCGCGCATGTCGCGCTGCAGCTCAGCGAGCGTGGACATCGGCGGCCAACGTTGCTTCGCCCACCCGCTCGGCGCGCCTTGCCTCGGCGAGAAGCACGCTCCACGGCGGCAGGTTCTTGTCCCACTCGACGAGCGTCGGCACCATGCCGAAGCGCCCGAGGGCCAGGCGATAGAGCGCCCACACCTCCTCGCTCACGGCCGAGCCATGATCGTCGATGAGGAGCGCACGCCCGCTCCGCTCGCCGCGACTGTGGCCGGCCAGGTGAATCTCCCCCACCGCCTCGCCGGCCAGGGCTGCAAGGTAGTCCGCCGCATCCTCGCCGAAGTTGACAGCGCTCACGAAGATGTTGTTCACGTCGCACAGCAGCCCGCAGCCCGTTCTGCGTGCGAGCTCGGCGAGGAACTCGGGCTCGGGGATCGTCGAATGGCGGAAGCGCAGATAGCTCGACGGGTTCTCGACGAGAACGCGCCGCGCCAGGGTCTCCTGCATCAGCGAGAGGTTGCGGCTCACGACCGCGAGCGTCTCCTCGGTCAAGGGCAGCGGGAGGAGATCGTTGAGATAGGTCCCGCCGGTCGTACTCCATGCGAGATGCTCGGAGACGAGCTGCGGCTCGCAGCATTCGACGAGGTCCTTGAGGGCCCGGAGGTGTGCCGGATCGAGCCCCTCGGCCGTGCCGAGCGAGAGGCCGACGCCGTGGAGGCTGAGCGGATAATCGCGGCGCACCTCGAGCAGGGCAGCAAGCGCCGGCCCGCTCCTCATGTAG
>DATJAC010000097.1:0-5150 GCA_035516655.1 Alphaproteobacteria bacterium
CGCGCGCTCGAGGCGAGGCTCAACGCGCGGGCGCTGCCGCCGGCGGCCGAGTGGACGACGCTTTTCGCCATGCTCGGCCTGGCACTCCTCGGCGGCCTCATCCTCAATCTCATGCCCTGCGTGCTGCCCGTACTCTCCCTCAAGCTCCTTGGCATCGTGGGCCACGGCGGGAGCGAGCGGCGCGCGATCCGCACGAGCTTCCTCGCTTCGGCTTCGGGAGTCGTCGCCGTCTTCTTGGTCTTAGCCGGGGCTGCCATCGCCGCCAAGGCCGGCGGCCGCGCCGTCGGCTGGGGCATGCAGTTCCAGGAGCCCGCCTTCTTGACCGCCCTTGCCGCCCTCGCCGTGCTCTTCGCCGCCAATCTCTGGGGCTTCTTCGAGCTTCGCCTGCCGGGCTTTCTCTCCGACGCGCTGGCCGCCGGCGGCCACGGCCGCGGCATCCTCGGCGAGTTCCTGACGGGGGCTTTTGCCACCGTGCTCGCGACCCCCTGCTCCGCCCCCTTCGTCGGCACGGCGCTGGGCTTCGCACTTGCCCGCGGTCCGTTCGAGATCATCGTCATCTTCGCGAGCCTCGGCGTGGGCCTGGCCCTGCCCTATCTCGCCGTGGCGGCATTCCCCGGGCTTGCCGGCCGGCTGCCGCGGCCCGGGCGCTGGATGGTCACGCTCAAGGCCGTGCTCGGCATCGCGCTCGCGGCGACCGCCCTCTGGCTCGTCTTCGTGCTGGCCGGCGAGCTCGGCTTGCGCGCGGCCCTTCTCGTGGGTGCGCTCCTCGCCGCCCTGCCGTTGGTCCTCGCGGCTCGGCGCCGCTGGCCCGTCTATTTCGCCCGCTCGGGGATCGCCGCCGCCTTGGCCCTCGTCGTTGCCGCCTTCGTCCTGCCGAGCGAGCTCGCATTGGAGGCACCCGCGCAGACCGACGCTCGCTCGAGCGACTGGCAGCCCTTGGCGCGCGCGGAGATCCCGCGCCTCGTGGCGCAAGGCAAAGTCGTCTTCGTCGACGTGACCGCCGACTGGTGCATCAGCTGCAAGGCGAACAAGGCCTTCGTGCTCGATCGGCCGCCGGTTGCAACCCTCCTTGCGGGAGCGGACGTGGTGCGCATGCTGGCCGATTGGACGCGGCCCAACGACGACATCGCGGACTATCTCGCGAGCTTCGGACGCTACGGCATTCCCTTCAACGTGGTCTACGGCCCGGGGGCTCCCCAGGGCATAGCCCTGCCCGAGCTTTTGACCGCGGAGGCGGTGCGTGCCGCCTTCTCCGCGGCGGCACAGTCCAAGGCCGCCGGTGGGGGCGAGCGGGGTTGATCGCGCGCGCGAAGGGGCTGGATTTGGCGGGCGGAATCGGTATTTATGGGCGACTTGCGGTGCTCGCGGAGCGGCACCTGAGCAGTTTCGTCGAGCGTTGATCTCAGCCAAGGGGAAAGGTCATGACCATCAAGGTTGGAGACAGGATTCCGTCCGTCAAGGTCAAGTTCATGGGGGCCAACGGCCCGAGCGAGACCACGACGGACGAGCTCTTCAAGGGCAAGAAGACGGTGCTGTTCGGTCTGCCCGGCGCCTTCACGCCGACCTGCTCGGCCAAGCACGTCCCCGGCTTCGTGCAAAATGCAGACGCCATCAGGAAGAAGGGTGTCGGGACCATCGCCTGCATCTCGGTCAACGACGCCTTCGTCATGGGCGCTTGGGGCAAGGACCAGGGCTCGGGCGACAAGGTCATGATGCTCGCCGACGGGAACGCGGACTTCACCAAGGCCGTCGGCCTCGACCAGGACCTCTCGGCCGCGGGGCTCGGCGTGCGCTCCAAGCGCTACGCCATGATCGTCGACAACGGCGTGGTGAAGTGGCTCGGCGTGGAGGAGGCCCCCGGCAAGCTCGAGGCGAGCTCGGCCGAGAACGTGCTGAAGCAGCTCTGAGCGTCTTCCGAAGGGGCTGAATCGGAAAGTTGGTAATCGTCATTCCCGCGCAAGCGGGAATCCAGCGGCTTCCTGGACCCCCGCTTTGCGCGGGGGTGACGAAATGAGTCTTTCCTCGCCATGCGCAGATAACCGACGGGGACGACGGGCGCCTCGGCCCGCCGTCTCCGCTGCAATTCATGAAGCCGAAGGGAGGTAGGGCGCCATGCCCTCGCGCGCGAGCTGATCGGCGCGCTCGTTGCCGGGATGGCCGGCGTGACCCCTGACCCAGAGCCACGCGACCTCATGCTCCGCGAGCGCACTCTCCAGGTGCCGCCAGAGGTCGCTGTTCTTGACCGGCTTGCGGTCGGCGGTGCGCCAGCCGTTCGCTTTCCACGTCTTGATCCAGCTCGAGATGCCGTCCTTCAAGTAACGGCTGTCCGTGTGCAGACGGACGCGGCTCGGCCGCCGCAAGGCCTCGAGCGCCATGATCGCCGCGGTGAGCTCCATGCGGTTGTTGGTGGTCTCCGCGGCCCCGCCCTTGAGCTCGCGCTCGCGGCCCTGCCACCTCAGCACGGCGCCCCAGCCGCCGGGCCCGGGGTTGCCGCTGCAGGCCCCGTCGGTGAAGATCTCGATGACACGCTCGTTCGCTTTCGCGCGCGGCGTCATGCGAGGCCGTATTCGCTGGGACGCGCGATGCCCTGATGGAAGCGCAGCTTGGCCAGGTACTCGAGCGGGTCCTTGGGCTTCACGAAGGCACCTTCCGGGTGGTTGAGCCAGTCGTAGAGCCTGGTGAGGAGGAAGCGCATCGCACTTCCGCGCGCGAGGATCGGGAGGGCCGCCATCTCGTCCGCCGAGAGGGCGCGGCGCTTGGCGTAGTGCGCAAGCAGGAGCCGCGCCTTGGTGACGTTGAAGCTGCCGTCGGCCTCGAAGCACCAGGCGTTCAGGCAGATGGCGACGTCATAGGCCAGGAAGTCGGTGCAGGCGAAATAGAAGTCGATGATGCCCGAGAGCTCGTCGCCCAAAAAGAACACGTTGTCGGGAAAGAGGTCGGCGTGGATGATGCCCCGGGGAAGGGCTTGCGGCCAATCGCGCTCGAGCCGGCCGAGCTCGGCGGCGAGCTCCTGTGCCAGACCGGGGCGCACCTCGTGCGCGCGCGCCTCGCAGGCCGCGAAGAGCGGCCGCCAGCCCTGCACGCCGAGGCCGTTCACGCGCCGCTCGTTGAAGGAAAGCCCGGCCAGGTGAAGTTGGGCCAGCGCCTCGCCGAGCCGTGCCGTATGGCGCGGGTCGATGCGCCGCGGCCACAGGCCCTTGAGAAAACTCACGATCGCCGCCGGGCGGCCGCTCAGCTCGCGCAAGGCGAGGCCGTCCTTGCCGTGCAAAGGTATCGGGCAGGCGAGCCCCTCGCGCGCGAGATGGTCCATGAGGGCAAGGAAGAAGGGCAGGTCCTCGCGCGCCACGCGCTTTTCGTAAAGGGTCAGGATGTAGGTGCCGCGCTCGGTCTGGAGCAGGTAGTTGGAATTCTCCACCCCCTCGGCGATGCCCTTGCAGGCGATCACGGCACCCAGGTCGTATTGGGCGACGAAGGCCGCGAGATCCTCGTCGGAGACTTCCGTATAGACCGCCATGGCCGCCTAATCTGACGACTTCGCGCGCGCGGGGCAACCGCCGAGGTGCCGAGACGCCGGGCGCCCGGGGGCTTGTGCCGGCGGGAGGGCTCTTCTAGAGTGCGGCCACGACGGCTACGAGGACGGCGAGCGCACCGGGAGGATGGCATGTCAGGAGCGAGGGTGGCCCAGAAGGGCCCCTATATGAAGGACGTCGAGGCCGGCAAGGATTATTGGTGGTGCGCTTGCGGACAAAGCAAAAACCAGCCGTTCTGCGACGGCTCGCACAAGGGCAGCGCCTTCTCGCCGGTGCAGTGGAAGGCGGTCGAATCGAAGGCGGTTTATTTCTGCGGCTGCAAGCAAACTTCGGGCAAGCCCTTTTGCGACGGCACGCACAGCAAGCTGTGAGCATCCGGCGCCGACGTGCTGCGCTGCGGAGGCGCCACGGTCTCGTGCCTCTCGCGCGTCGCTTGGCCCTCGTCGCCGCGGCCTTCTTGCTCGCCGATTGCTCGGCCCCCACGCTCCCCTGTCCGGCGGCCAAGATTTTGCGCGAGGCGGCGACCGTCACGCGTTTCGCCCCCGGCCAGCCGCCCACCGCGCAGAGCGTGCAATTCGTGGGCAGCATCAACGAGGCCAAGCTGAGCTGCTCCTACGATCCGACCACCTATGAGAAGCTGACCGTGGTCCTCGGCGTGCAGATCGCCGCACAGCGCCCGCAGGCCTCGGGGGTCGCTGCCGCCGACCTGCGCTATTTCATCGCCATCGTCAATCTCGAAGGCGAGGTCCTCGGCAAGCGCGAGTTCCCCGTGGAGCTCGCTTTCCCTGCGGGGGCCACGACGGCGAGCAAGGTCGAGGAGACCCGCGAGTACATCCCGCTCAAATATCCCCAGAACGGCGGCAGCCTCCAGATCTGGACCGGCTTCCAGCTCGACGACGCGGAGCTCCAGTACAACCGTCAGCATTTCGGCGGCTGAGCCCCCCAGCGCAGTGGAGGCGAGCTCGAACGAAGCGCCGTCGTCCAGCGACGGCGCCGCGCCGCGCCGCCGTGACCGCCACGATCGCGTGGCTCAAGGCGCAGGCGAAGGGTGCCGGCGCTCCCGTCGGCTCCGGGAAAAACCGGCGGCGGCCGGCCGGATGAGTCCCTCGCCGCGGCTCCAAGCCGATCACGCCTAGGCGTCTTCCTCGAGCGGCTCGAATTTGGGCTGGAACCAGGCCTGGGCGATGATCGTCGGCACGACGGCGCTGCCGATCACCGCCGTGACCAGGATGGTGTATTGCGCCTGGTCGATGATGTGGTTGGTGAAGCCGAAGAGCGCCGAAATCGAGCCGAAAGTGAGCCCGGTGCACATCATCAACGTCGTATACATGCCGGCGCGTTTCTCGAAGCTGAAGACGCGCGTCAACGGCAGTATGCCGACGAACTTGGTCGCCATCTTGACCGCGAGGAAGACGGCGATCAGTCCGGCCGCGCTCACGAGAGTCCGCGCCTCGATGAGCGAGCCGGCCTTGAGGAAATAGAACGGCGTCAAGAAAGCGAAGGCGATGGCGCGCATGCGGTGCTGCAATTCCTTGTTCCTGATGAAAAACGGCGCCAGCACCATGCCGACGAGATAGGCCGGCAGCACCGCCTCGCTCTTGGCCAGATTGGCGAGCCCGC
>DATJAC010000098.1:0-5492 GCA_035516655.1 Alphaproteobacteria bacterium
GGCCGAGGCGGTGCCGCACCGGTGCCGCCGGAGGAAGGCCGGCCGCCTTGCGCTCGGCCAGCACGCTTTGGATCGCGCGCACGATGCCGACGTAGCCCGTGCAGCGGCAGAGATTGCCCGAGAGCTCGAGGCGGATGCGCCGGGCGTCGGCGTCGGGCAGGCGCAGCACGATGTCGCGCGCGGTCGCCAGCATCCCGGGCGTGCAGAAGCCGCATTGGAGCGCGTGTTCGCGCGCGAAGGCACGACGCAGGCTCGCCATGGTCGCATCTGCGTCCATGCCCTCGATGGTGGTGATCTGCGCCCCCTCGCACGCGACCGCGTAGGTGATGCAGGAGCGCGCAGGTGCTCCGTCGATGAGCAGCGTACAGGCGCCGCATATCCCGTGCTCGCAACCTTGGTGGGTCCCGGTATGGAGGAGCTGATCGCGCAGGAAATCGGCGAGCTGCACACGCGGCTCGACCTCGGCCGAAACGCTCTTGCCGTTGACGGTGAGCCGGATGCGCGTCATGCCGCCCCCGCTGCGGCCGCCGCGCGCTTGAGGGCAGTGCCGCGGATCTGCCGCTCGATCGGGTCGGCGATGCCCAGCTCGGCGAGAAGCCGGTCGGCACTGCCGGAGTCGAGCCGTCCGAGCGTTGCCTGCCCGCTCTTGCGCTCGAAGAGTGCTGATGCATCCGGCACGAGGATGGGTGCCCGCCCCATGGCCCCGATGACGACGCGCACGAGACCGCGCGCGGGATCGGCGAGCACGGCCGCGAGCGCCTCGGGGAACTCGCCCGGCTTGCGGCAGAACTTGCAATAGCCCCAGCGCGCCCGCTCCGAGAGACGCGGAACGCGCACGGCCGCGAGCAGCTCGCCGGGCTCGAGGGCCTGTTCGAAGGCGCCGACGACGAAGCGCTCGACCGGGAGCATGCGCCGGCCGGCCTTGCTCGCAATCGCTGCCTCGGCCCCCAGGCAGGCGAGGACGGAGACCCAGTCGGCCGCGGGATCGGCATGGCACAGGCTGCCGCCGATGGTGCCGCGGTTGCGCACCGCACGATAGGCAATCCCACCGGCCACGGCGGCAAGGGCGCCGCCCGTGGGATCGGGGACGCGGCCATCCTCGATGTCGGCATGGCTGATGCAGGCGCCGAGCGTTACCGCGTCGGCGGTCTCCTCGACTCCCACGAGCTCGCGGATGCCGGTCAAATCGACGAGGAGGCGCACATCGACGAGGCGCAGATTGAGCATCGGCCCGAGCGATTGCCCGCCGGCGAGCGCCTTGGCACCCGCATCCCCAGGCGCGAGGAGCTGGAGCGCCTCGGCAAGGCTCGAGGGGCGCGCGTAGGCGAAGGCTGCGGGCTTCATCCGGCAGCCCTCGCCCCTAGCGGCCGCTTGGCGGCCGCAATCGCCTCGAGGATGCGCCGCGGCGTCATCGGCGTTTGCGCGAGTTCGGCACCGAGCGCGCGGAGCGCGTCGTTGATCGCATTCGCGATCGCGGCCGGCGGTCCGATCGCACCCCCCTCCCCGATCCCCTTCACGCCGAAGGCGGTATAGGGCGAGGGCGTCTCCATATGCTCGATGCGCACGTCCGGGACCTCGGTCGCACCGGGGAGGAGATAGTCGGCCAAGGTCGAGGCGAGCGGCTGGGCATTGGCGTCGAACGGCATCTCCTCGTAAAGCGCCGTGCCGATACCCTGGGCGGTGCCGCCATAGATTTGGCCGTCGACCACCATGGGATTGACCAGCACGCCGCCGTCCTCGACCACGACATAGTCGAGGAGCTCGACGGCCCCCATCTCGGGATCGACCGCGACGACGACGGCGTGGGTCGCGTAGCTGAAGGTGCCGCTGTCGCGCACCGGTTTGTAGCCGGCCGTGACCTCGAGCCCGCCCGGCTCGACGTCGCCCGGAAGGTCCTGCGGCCGCAAGTACCAGACCTTGGCGATGTCGGCGAGGTCGACGCTGCCCTGCGGTCCGACCACGGCGCCGTTCCTGACCGCGACCTTGCTTTCCTCGCTCTGCAAAAGCTTGGCGCCGATGCGCGCTGCGCGCCGGGCGAGCTCCTCGCAGGCGCGGGCGACGGCACCTCCCGCCATCACCATGCAGCGCGAGCCCCAGGTGCCCGTCGAGTAGGGCGTCAAGGCGGTGTCGCCGAGCACCACCTTGACCTTCTCCGGTGCCACCCCGAGGACCTCGTGCGCCACTTGCGCGAGCGTGGTCTCGAGGCTCTGGCCGTGGGAATGCACGCCCACCCTGAGCTCGAGCCCGCCGTCGGGCGTCATCCGTGCCGTCGCCTGCTCGTGCCCCGGCACCATGGGAATGCCCCAGCCGGCGTAGACCGAGGTGCCGTGGGCGGCCTGCTCGCAAAAGATCGCGAGGCCCACGCCGATGAGGCGTCCGTCGGGCTCGCCGCGGCGCTGGCGCGCGCGCACTCCCGCAAGGTCGATGGATGCCACCGCGCGCTTCAGGCATTGCGGATAGTCGCCGCTGTCGAAGTGCTTCTTGGTGATGTTCTCGAAAGGCATGCGCTCGGGCGGCACCAGGTTCTTGAGCCGCACCTCGTAAGGCTCGATCCCCGCCTCGCGCGCGATCGCATCGAGGAGGAGCTCCATCGCGAAGCACACGCCCGTGCGGGCGACGCCGCGGTAAGGGAGGATCGGGCATTTGTTGGTGGCGACCGAGTAGGTGCGGCAGCGATAGGCCGCAAAATCGTAAGGTCCCGGAAGGATGCTCGCCACCTGGGCCGCCTCGAGGCAGGCCGAGAAGGGATAGGCGGAATAGGCTCCCGAATCGACCGTCGCCTCGCAGTCGATCGCAAGCAGCTTGCCGCTGCTGTCCGCATAGCCGGTGATGACGTAATGGTGCTCGCGGCAATTGGCGGAGGCGACCAGGTGCTCGCGCCGGTCCTCGATCCAGCGCACCGGGCGGCGGCGCTTGAGGACGAGCCAGGCGACGGCCACCTCCTCGGCGGCGAGGATGCCCTTGTAGCCGAAGCCGCCGCCCACGTCGGGCGAGATCACGCGGATCTTGCCCTGGTCGAGGCCGAGACATTCGGCAAGGCCGGTGCGTACGATGTGCGGGATCTGGGTGGCACTATGGACCACGAGCTGCTCGATGCGGGAATCCCACTCTGCCAGCACGCCCTTCCCTTCGATCGGCGCCATGCATTGGCGCGCGGTGCGGAACTCGCGCGTGATCTTGATGGCGGCCGAGCGCGCGACCGTCTCGATGTCGCCCTCGACCCGGGTCTCGAGAAAGATATTGTCGCCCCATGCCTCGTGGACGAGCGGGGCCTCCGGGCGGCGGCCCTGCAGCATGTCGTGGACCGCGGGAAGCTCCTCGAGCTCGAGCGTCACCGCCTGCGCTATGTCCTCGGCGGCGGCGCGGCTGTCGGCCACGCACATGGCGACGAGCTCGCCCACGTGGCGCACCTTGCCCGTGGCGAGTGCCGGCTGGAGCGAGACCTTGAAGCCGGGCAGGCCCGAGACGGCGCGGATCGGCTTCACCTCGGCCATGTCGGCCGCGGTGAAGACGGCCTCGCGCAAAGCCTCGGGGACATGGATGGCCTTGATGCGCGCGTGCGCGAGCGGGCTCCGCACGAAGGCGACCTCGCTGAGGCCCGCGGGCCGGAGGTCGGCGACGTAGCGGCCACGGCCGGTCAGGAAGCGCTCGTCCTCCTTGCGCAGCAGGCGGGCGCCTACTCCCTGCGGCGGGTTCATGGGCTTGCCGGCGGCTGCAAAAGGTTGGTCTCGAGCTTGATGCAATCGCCGCGATAAACGATGTCGGCGACGTAGATGGCGGTCCCTTGGCGATCGATCACCACGCAATGGGCCTCGGCCGTGGGTGCCATGAGCGGCAGCTTCAGCAGCCGCGCAGTCTCGGGATCGGCACTCGCGATGACGAGCGTCTGGTGGGCGGAGGCGATCTCGACCCCCTTCATCGCGGCCAGGATGGGCAGCGCCGCGTGCCGGCGGAAGTCGTCGGGGGCGCGATCGTAGATGTCCTTGGCGAGATGGAGGCTCACGACCGAATAGGTGGTATTGCCGCGCAGCTGGACGCTCTTCAGGAACACGTAGTCCTTGGCAAGGCGGCCCTCCCCTGCCGCAAGCCGAGGCGCTTTCGCCGGCATGCCGACCGGGATGAACTTGGGCACCACGTCCTTGAGCTTGTCGATGAGCGAGGACCAGCTGGTGTCGAGGGCCAACCAGCGCCGATCCTCGATGCCCTCGGCCACGAAGGTGCCCTTGCCCTGCTGGCGGCGCACCAGCCCTTCCTTCTCGAGGAGCTCGACCGCCTGGCGCACCGTGACGCGCGCGACCTCGAATTCTCCCTGCAGCTCCTCGAGGGTGGAAATCTTGGCCCCCGGCGGCCAATGCCCATCCTCGATGCGGCGCCGGAGCGTGGTCGCCACTTGGATGTAGAGCGGCACCTGGCTCAGCCGGAACGTCTTTGCCAATTGCCCCATCGTTCCTCCCGCCTCATAGCCTCGCCTCCCGGAGGAGGAGAGGACGGTCTCGCTCTCACTCGTCGCCCGCCACCGCACCGCTGATCAGATTGACGCTGTAGAGCCGTGCCGGGTCGAGGCCGGTTCCCGCGGCCGCCGGCACGAGGCTTGCCATGAGGCCCTGGAGCTCCTTTTCCTGCGCCCGGCGCAAGCTTTCCGCCTCTGCCACCCCGATCGCGGCGAAGCGGACGGCATCTCCGGGGCGCCGACGGCCCGCGACCGGCAAATCCGCCGAGATCACGGTCGCGATCTTGGGATAGCCGCCCGTGGTCTGGTGGTCGGCCAGAAGCAGGATCGCCTGGCCCGAGCCCGGCACCTGAATGGCACCCGTGGCAATGCCGTCGGAGGCGATGTTGTAGCCACCGCTGTGCTCGAGCTTGACGCCTTCGAGCCGCGCACCCATGCGGTCCGCGTCCTTTGAGATGCGGAACTCGCTGCCGAGGAACCGCGCGATCGCGGCCGCGGTGAAATGATCGGCCTGCGGGCCCAGGACCACGCGGATCGTCTGGTCGCGTGCCGCAGATGGCGGATGCTCCAGCATCAGCTCCGTCCTCTCCTCGACGTCCGCGCGCGCGAGCGGCAGGAGATCGCCGCTCTTGAGCGCCCGCCCCTCGAAGCCGCCGAAGCCGCCGCGGGTGAAGGTCGCCGCACTGCCGAGACAGGGTGCGACCGCGATCCCGCCCTCGACCGCGAGATAGCAACAGGCGGACCCGCTCGAGGCACTCACGCGAAAGCGCTCCCCCTGCTGCAAGAGAAGGCTGCGCCAGCCGCCCATCGCACGCGTGCGCTCACCCACGAGCTCGAGGGTTGCGTCCCCGCCCGCAAGGGCCACGCGCGCGCGGGCTGCCTGCACCTCCAGGGTCGGGCCCTGATAGAGGATCTCGAGAGCGGCCGTATTGTCGGCGTTGCCGGCGAGACGGTTGGCGAGGCGCAGGCTCGGGCCGTCGAGCGCCCCCGAGACCGGCACGCCGATCGCCTGGTAGCCCTGGCGACCGAGGTCCTGCACCGT
>DATJAC010000099.1:0-11290 GCA_035516655.1 Alphaproteobacteria bacterium
CAAAGCACCGAAGCGGACGAGCCAACAGAGCCGATCTCTCTCAAACTTAGCGCATCGACCAGATACGCAAGCCCGATCGGCATGCCTCAACCAACACGCCGCCGCCTGCGCATCCCTTCCTCTTCCACAATGTCAAAGAACGACGACACGGCCGCTCGGCCGCGGGACTCTGGTCCCGCCCGAGTGCGGCGCGGGCCGGGTTTATACGCCCCCGTCATGCACCTGTCAAACGCTTTCCCGGCCGCGTCAGCAGGCCTTTGACGGCCCCGCAGCACACCACCGCCCCGCGCCGTAACGTGTTGATTTGCGGCAATCTGTACGACCTCGCGCAGCGCTTGCGGGGTTGACAGCCCGGCCCTGCCCGGCCATGCTCGCGGCTGTCCATCCCGAACCACCCGGGACATACCCGGGGAGCCTGATCGGGGTCAGCAGGGGGCGCACTTGATGCGGGCGACGCAGCTCAGCCGGCGAGCCTTGGTAGTACTGTCGAGCGGCATCGTCGTCGGGTTGTGCGTTTCCGTCTGGCTCGGCCAGCTCGCGGCCCGACATGTCATGAAGGTCGACCCTCCTGGCGGTCTCGCCGAGGCGGACGCGCGCGCCCAGGCGGCCCTCGCCGACGGCCGCTTGGAGCCGCGGCTCGACGACGCAAGGCTCACCACCCCGCTCCCCAACGTGAGAATTTCCCTCGGCCTCTTCGGTCAGAGCGCCCACGCCGAGACCCCCCTCAAGGAAGGTGCACGCTTCATCCTTCCCTCCGAGGGGGCCGAGCGCGCGACCCCTCCCCTCGACGGGCTGAAGACCCTCGTCCTCCGGCCCGAGCGCGACGCGAGCCTCGTGCACACCTCTCTCCCCATCACGCACGGCGCGCGCGCGGGCGAGCCGGATGGGAGGTTCATGCTCGCCTCGACCGATCTCTCGCCCTACGCGCCCACACGTCCCGCGCAGGCCGCGATCGAACGCAGCATCGTCATCGGCAAAGGCGACACGCTCAACGACATTCTTTTGCGCCAGGGCGTTCCCGCGCCCGAAGCCCACGATGCGCTCGCCGCCATGAGGAACATGCTCGATCCGCGCGCGCTCAAGCCCGGCATCGAGCTCAGGCTCACCTTCGGCGCCGACGCGGACGGCCAAGGCAAGCTGCTCAAGGTGAGCCTGCCCACCAGCCCCGACCAGACGGTCAAGGTCGAGCGCAACGGCAACGACGCGTTCAGCGCAAGCAGGATCGCCCATCCCCTCACGCGTCGGCTCGTGCGCACCGAAGGCGTGATCCGCTCGAGCCTCTACGAGGATGCGGTCGCCGCCGGCATCCCCGCGACCCTTCTCGTCGAGCTCATCCGCGCCTTCAGCTACGACGTCGACTTTCAGCGCGAGGTCCAGCCGGGCGACCGCTTCGAAGTCGCCTTCGAGCAGTTCATGGACGCGCGCGGCGAATTGGCGAAGACCGGCAACATCGTCTACGCCGCCCTCACGCTCTCGGGGCAGGAGTTCAAGATCTATCGCTTCGAGCCGCAGAAGGGCTTCGTCGATTACTTCAACGCCAAGGGCGAGAGCGTGCGCAAGGCGCTCCTGCGCACACCTATCGACGGTGCGCGGATCAGCTCGGGCTACGGCATGCGGCTCCACCCGATCCTCGGCTACACGACGATGCACAAAGGCGTGGATTTCGCGGCCCCGACCGGCACACCGATCATGGCGGCCGGCGACGGCATCGTTCAGCTCGCCGGCCAGCGCGGCAATTACGGCATCTACCTGCGCGTGCTCCATAACAGCGAATACAGCACCGCTTACGCCCACATGAGCCGGATCGCGCGCGGCATCAGGGTCGGCAGCCACGTGCGCCAAGGCCAAGTGATCGGCTATGTCGGTGCCACCGGCCTCGCCACCGGTCCGCACCTCTACTACGAGGTGCTCGTGCACGACCGGCAGATCAACCCCCTCAGCGTCAAGCTGCCGACCGGCGTCAAGCTCGCAGGTACGGAGCTCAAGGCGTTCCTTGTCGCCAAGGGGGCCACGGACGCATCGATCGCCGCGCTCCCGCAGGCTGTGAAAGTCGCCAAGACGGCGTTTTGAGCGGCGGCACCCCCCGGCGTCAATCCGCGATGGCCGCGCGCAGGAGCTCGACCGTCTGTCGCACGCCCTCGAGTGGGGGCAGGCTTACATCCTCGTGCTCGATCGACAGCACGTCGTCGTAACCGGCCGCGCGCAGGGTAGTGCAGAACTGCCGCCACCACCCGGCCCCGTGGCCGTGGCCGAGGGTCACGTAATTCCAGGCGCGCTCGCCGGCCGCGGATGACGGCTTGATCTCGATGCGGCCGTTCAAGCCCGCGGCCGTCGGCTCGATGCGCGTGTCCTTGGCGTGGACGTGATAGATCGCCGGTCCAAGGGCGGCTACGGCGGCGAGCGGATCGGCATCCATCCACATCAGGTGGCTCGGATCGAAATTGACGCCGACGACCTCGCCGACGGCCTCGCGCAGGCGCCGGAAGGTCGCGACATTATAGACGTTCTGATGGCCGTGGAGCTCGAGGCAGAGCTTGCGCACGCCGAGCCCCGCGGCGTAGGCGACAAGCTCGTGCCAGTAAGGAATGAGAATTTCGTCCCATTGGTAGGCGAGGATGACCTGCATCTCGGGCGGCCAGCTCGTCGTCACCCAGTTTGCGTTGGCATCGCCCGGCCCGCCGGGGCAGCCCGACATCATCACCACGCGCCCGACCCCCATGAGGCTCGCGAGCCGAATGGTCTTGAGCGTGACCTCCCGGTGGCGTCGGCCGTGCTCGCCGGGATGGAGCGGGTTGCCCGAGCAATTGAGCGCGCTGATGGCAAGGCCGTGGGCCGCGAGCTTGGCTGCGAAGCCGCGCCGCGCCGCCCTATCCTCGAGCATGACATCGAGCTTGAGATGCGGGGCGGACGACCAATTGCCGCAGGCAAATTCGAGCGCTTCGAGGCCGAGCTCGGCCGCGGTCGCGAGCAGGGCATCGAGCGGCAACGCGGCGAGACTGTCGGTGATCATGCCGATCTTCATGACATCCTCAGCTTGGCCGGACCATGCTTGCGCTCACAGTCCGGCCGCACGAGCGTTGTCGCGCAAGTAACGATAGCCCTTCGACGCGTAGCTAAGCGGATGCGCCTTCGCCGGGTCTTGCTCGGCCTCGACGACGAGCCAGCCCCGATAATGCCCCTCCTTGAGCACGGCGAGAAGCGGGCCGTACTCGATGGCGCCGTCGCCCGGCACCGTGAAGACCCCGGCGAGGACCGCGGCGAGGAAGCTGAGATCCGAGGTCCTCGCGCGCTCGAGCGCCTCCCCGCGCACGTCCTTGCAATGGACGTGATTGATGCGACCGATGTGGCGCCGCGCGAGGGCCAATGGGTTGCCGCGCGCATAGGCGAGATGCCCGGTGTCGAGGAGCAGGCCGACGGACTCGCCGGTGAGCGCCATCAGCCGATCGATCTCCGCCTCGCTCTCGACGACGGTGCCCATATGGTGGTGATAGGCCATGCGTACGCCATGCAGTGCGAGGTGGTCGGCGACGGCCGTGAGCCGCGCGGCGAAGGGAGCCCATTCGCCCTCGTCAAGGCGGGGCCGCGTCGAGAGCGGCCGCGCGCGAATACCGGCAATGCTGCCCGCGGTCTCGGCAAAGACCATGACCTTTGCCCCCATCTCGGCAAGAAGACTCAAGTGGCTGTCGAGTGCGGCGATCTCCTCCTCGGCCGAGCGCTCGCGGAGCCGCGCACCATACCAGCCCGACACCAGCGCCAAGCGATGGTGCTGGAGCAGGGGGCGGAGCCGTCCCGCCTCGCGCGGGAACTTGTTGCCGAGCTCGACCCCCTCGTAGCCCGCCGCCGCAGCCTCGCTCAGGCAGGTCTCGAGCGGAATGTCCCCGCCGAGCTCGGGCATGTCGTCGTTGGTCCAGCTGATCGGGTTGATGCCGATGCGAATGGGCATGCGTGCGACTCCGGGAGACCCCGCGTCAGCCGCAGAGCCGCCGCTCGTATTCTGCCAACCGGACGGCCGCGAGGATAGGCGGTTTTCTCCGCGCGCCAGATGTTGCCCGGGATGTTGCGCCAGGGCACCGCCAGTCGCTATCTTGCGCCCGTAGGACGGCCGGTGCTGAAGCCGCGGCACCGGCGGGGAACGGGGTCGAGAAGCAGCATGGCCAGGGCCAAAGCGACCGGCGTGGCGACAGGCCTTCCGCAGGCCGTGGTGTTCGATCTCGGCGGGGTCCTGCTCGACTGGAATCCGCGCCATCTCTATCGCAAGCTTTTCGCGGACAACGAGCAGGCGATGGAGGAATTCCTCGCCGAGGTCTGCACCCAGGAATGGAATCGCAGGCAGGATGCGGGCCGCAGCTTCGCCGAGGGTGCTGCCCTCCTCAAGTCGGCGCACCCGGAGAAGGCGGCCCTCATCGACGCCTTCGGCGCGCGCTTCGACGAGATGGTGGCGGGGCCGATCTCCGGCTCGGTCGAAATCCTGGCCGAGCTCCATGGGCGCGGGACGCCGCTTTACGCCCTCACCAACTGGTCGGCCGAGACCTATCCGAGCGTGCCGCAACGCTTTGCCTTCCTCGCGTGGTTCCGCGGCGTGATCGTCTCGGGCGAGGCGGGGGTCATCAAGCCCGACCCGCAGATCTACAGCCTGCTCGTCCAGCGCTTCGGCCTCGACCCGCGGACGACCGTCTATATCGACGACGGCGCCCACAACGTAAACGCGGGCCGCGCCCTCGGCTTCATCGGCATTCATTTCACCACGCCCGAGGCACTCCGGGACGAGCTCGCGGGCTTGAGACTTCTGTGAAATTAGGCAATGCTGTCGAGCAGCACCGCGCTCGGGGTACCCGGGGAAGCGCCCATGGCCAACGCCACCACCTCGCTCGAGGTCCGGGAAGTCGAGGTTTCCTACGGCCCGGTGCGCGTGCTCGACGGCATCTCGCTCGCCGTCGAAGGCGGGGAGTTCATCGCCCTTCTGGGCTCGTCGGGCTGCGGCAAGACCACGCTCCTGCGCGCCATTTGCGGCTTCGTCGCCACGCAAAGAGGCAACATCGCGGTCGGCGGACGCGATGTCACGAATTTACCGCCGAACAAACGTAACATGGCGATGGTATTCCAATCCTATGCGCTTTGGCCGCATATGAGCGTCGCACAGAACATCGGCTACGGGCTGAGGCTGCGGGGTGCCGACCGTGCGGCGATCGCAGCACGCGTAGCGGCGACGCTCGGCATGCTGCGGCTCGAGGGCATGGGCGAGCGCCGCGTCACCGAGATCTCCGGCGGCCAACGCCAGCGCGTTGCCCTCGGCCGCGCCTTGGCGATCAATCCGCAGATTCTCCTCCTCGACGAGCCGCTCTCCAACCTCGACGCGCGCATCCGCGAGGAGGTGCGCCACGAGATCAGGACGCTCCAGCGCGAGCTCGGCATCACCACCATCCACGTCACCCACGACCGCGAAGAGGCGATGGTCATGGCCGACCGCATCGCCATCCTCGAGGGCGGCGGCCTGGCACAGCTCGGGCGCGGCGAGGAAATCTACAACCATCCGAATTCGCCCTTCGTCGCCGCCTTCATGGGAGCCACGAACGTCATCCGGCTGCCGGCCCGGCGTGGGCCCGACGGCATCGCCATCGTCGCGGGCCCGCACAACGGGGGTGCCACCTTGGCGCTCGAAGCCTTGCGCGGCACCGCCCCCGAGCGCATCCCGGGTGAATTCAAGGTCGCCCTTCATTTCCGCAGCGAGGAGGCGCGCCTCGACGCCGCGGAGGGGGCGGCCGACGGCGCCCTGCTGTTGCGCGGCCGCATCGTCCAAGGGGCTTACCCCGGCGGCTACTATCGCTACGCGGTGCGCGTGGGCGAAGACCAGTTCCTGGTCGACGACAAGCGGCGTTTTGCCGTCGGCGAGGCGATCGGGATCGCACTCCCATTGGCGGCGATCCATCTCTACCTCGGCTAACAGAAGCAGCTCGATCACAGGGGGAAGCCATGAAGCGTTTGATGGTTCTATTGGCGGCGACAACGGCACTGTCGCTCGGCACGGCGGCAGTACCCGCCGCAGCCAAGGTGACGCTCAATGTCGTATCGGCCGGCGACCAGAACATGGTCGACTACATCAAGGACTATCTCGGTCCGATGTTCGAGAAGGACCATCCCGATGTCAGCGTGCGCGCGGTCGGCACGGGCCCGGGCGACGCCGGCTCGCAGAAGATCTACGAGAAGCTCCAGGCCGAGAAGGGCAACGCCAGCTGGGACATCGACGTGGCCGTCATCCACCAGAAGGCGGCGGGACAAATGGTCAAGGAGCAGCTCCTGGCGGCCTACACGAAGGACGTCGCGACGAGCAAGCTGGTCACGTTGACTTCGGCCAAGAATGCGCTCGGCACCGACGTCAGCGGCCACGTCATCCCGATGTTCAACAGCCAGACCGCGATCGCCTATAACCCGGCCCTGGTGCCGAACCCGCCCGCGACGTACGCCGAGCTCGAGAAATGGGCCGAGGCCAACCCCAACAAGTTCGGGTACAACGGCATCAAGGGCGGGATGTCGGGGGTGAGCTTCGTGGTCGGCTGGATCTATGCCAATGCGCCGGATCCGGAGCGCCTGATGTCCGGCCCCTACGATCCCGCGGTGAAGGCGAGCTGGGACGCAGCGTTCGCGCGGCTCAAGCAATTCAACGGCAAGGTCGTGTTGACACCGGGGAACGCGGGCACCCTCGACATGCTGAGCCGCGGCGAGATCATCATGGGGCCGGTGTGGGTCGACATGTTCTATACCTGGATGGCCGACGGCAAGATCCCGCCGGCGATGAAGCTCAAGCTCATCGGCCCCGGCATGCCCGGCCAGCCGATGTATTACGCGATCCCCGCAAAGGCCGCGAACCTCAAGCTCGCCGAGGACTTCATAGCCCTCGCGACGAGCCCCAAGGTCCAGGCAGACGGCATCGTGAAGCGCTTCAACTGGTATCCCGGGATCGATGCCAATGCGGTCAAGTCCCAGCTCGACGACGCCACCTGGAAGAAGCTCTTCGTCGACGTGACGCCGCAGGACCTCGCACACTACGGCAAGACCTTCCCCATCGCGCCCTACTTCGACGACATCCTCGAAGGCTACGAGAAGAAAGTGCAGTGAGGCTAGCGGTCGGGCGGGGCTGCCGGAGCCGCGATCGCGGCGCGGGCCCGGCACCCCCGTCGATCCGCCGTGCGCGCCGGCCCACCCTCAAGCACCCGCCCTCTTCGAGGCGAGTGAGGAGGCAGAGCCCCTTGCAGTCTGCGATGGCCCGGCAATGACGGAGCGGCGGCTCCCGGCCTTTCTCCTCGTCCTGCCGGCCTTGGCGCTGATCCTGGGGCTCTTCGTCTACCCGCTCGGCTACACGCTCGTCTCCGCCTTCACCGACAAGGACGGCCACGGCACATTCGCGAATTTCTCCAAGGCCTTCGAGCTCTACACGGACGACATCCTCTTCACGCTCATCATTGTTTCCGCCTCCTCCCTCGCCGTCGGCGCCCTCGCGGCCGGTATCGGCGGCTATCTCGTGCTGGGCGAGAACCCTCGCGCGATGGCCCTATTGCGCTGGCTTTACCGCTGGCCGCTCTTCATTCCGTTCATCGTGGCGGCACAGTGCATGCGCAGCTTCCTCGCGAAGAACGGGTTGATGAACAATACCTTCGACGCCCTGGGCCTCATCGACGTGAACAACGCCGCCGGGATGCTCGACTGGCGCGGCATCGTCATCACGTTCGTCTGGAAGCAGACGCCGTTCGTGGCCCTCCTGCTGGCGGGAGCGATGGCGTCCCTCGACCGCGCCACGATCGAGGCCGCGCGCAATCTCGGCGCCGGACGCCTCCGGATACTGATCGAGATCGTGCTCCCGCAGGTGGGGGGCACGCTCGTGGTCGGTCTCGTCCTCTCCTTCGTCACTATGCTCTCGGTGCTCTCGGTGCCGATCATGGTGAGCGGCGGGGCGCCCACGATGATCACCGTCGACATGGCCTTTCGCATCAATTCCTACGGCGACTACGGCGTCGCCAACGCGCTCGGCTTCGTTTCCTACCTGATGACCGGCTTCGCGGCCTGGGTCTACCTGCGCCGCAGTATTGCGCGCGCGGAGGCGACATGAGGCGGGGGCTCCTCTGGCTCGTGCGGGGTGCAACCTTGGGCGCGCTCGCCTTCGCGATCTTCGGCCCGATCGCCAATCTGGCGCTCTGGGCGGTGGCGGTGCGCTGGTACTACCCCTACAAGCTGCCGCTCAGCTACGGCCTCAAATACTGGTACGAGGTTTTCCGGCCGTCGAGCGACGCCGCCGCCTCGCTCGGCACGAGCCTGGTGATCGCCTTGCTCACGGTCGCGGCCTGTTTGGCCCTCGCCGTGCCGGCGGGCTATGCGCTTGCCCGCGGGCGACTGCCGTGGCGAGGTGCGGTCATGCTCGCCTTCCTCGTCCCGCAGGCCTTTCCGAGCGTCACCGTCTACATCAACATCGCGCGCATCTTCTACACGATCGGCCTCAACGGCACGATCGTCGGCGTCGCCCTCGTCCACATCGTACACGGGCTCGTCTTCGCGGTCTGGATCTCGACCGCGGCGTTTGCCGCGATCGACCGCGATCTCGAGCTCGCGGCGCGCAACGTCGGTGCCTCCGCGCTGCGCGGCTTCCTCACCGTGACGCTGCCCCTCGCGGCCCCCGGCATCTTGGCGAGTGCCGTCTTCGTCTTCCTCGAATCGCTCGACGAATTCACCGGCACCTATTTCGTGGGCGTGCCGGACGTGACGACGCTGCCGCTTCTGATGTTCAACGCGAGCATCGGCGGCAACTACCAGATCGCCGCGGTCACCGCACTCGTTCTCCTGGTGCCGTCCGTCGGCTTCATGCTCGTCATCGAGCGCTTTCTCAAGGCCGATGTGCTCGCGAGCGTGGGGACCTGATCAGAGTTTGACCGGGGCGGCACTTGCCCATGAGCGCACCGCCGCGTCGGCGAGTGCCAGCGCCTTGAGCCCGTCCTCCCCACCAGCGATCGGCTCCGTCCCCTCCTCGACCGCGGTCACGAAATGGTCGAGCTCGCGCCTGTAGGCGGCGGCATAGCGCTCGAGAAAGAAGTGGAGGGGCTTCTCGGTGACGATGCCGTGCGCACCGGAGAATTCGAGCGTGCTCTCCACGACGTTCTTCGCGCGCAGCATGCCCTCGGCCCCGAAGGCCTCGATGCGCTGGTCGTATCCGTAAGCGGCACGCCGGCTGTTCGAGATCTGGCAGAGCACGCCCGAGGCCGTGCGCAGCGTCACCAGCGCCGTATCGACGTCCCCGAGCCGGCCTATCTCCGGATCCACCTTGCAGCTCGCCGCGGCGAAGAGCTCGACCGGCTCCTCGCCGAGGAGCCAGCGCGCCATGTCGAAGTCATGGATCATCATGTCGCGGAAGAGGCCGCCCGAGACCTTGAGGTAGGCGGGCGGAGGCGGCGCGGGATCGCGGCTCGTGAGGGAGAGTATCTCCAGCGGACCGATGCGGCCGGCCCGGAGCTGCTCGTGCAAGCGCGCGAAGTTTGGATCGAAGCGGCGATTGAAGCCCACCATGAGCGCAACACCGCACTCGGCCGCGACCGCAACGCAGGCAGCTGCCCGCCGCCGGTCGAGATCGAGGGGCTTCTCGCAAAAAACCGCCTTCCCGGCGCGCGCCGCCCTTTCGACGAGTGCCGCATGGGTCTCGGTCGAGCTGGAGATGAGCACGGCATCGATCGCAGGGTCCGCAAGGGCCGCGTCGAGCTCGCCCGCCGCCGCACCGTGGCGCTTGGCGAGCGCCTTCGCGGCCTCGCGGTCGACGTCGACCACGGTCGCGAGCCGAGCACGCGGATGCAGCGCGATGTTCTCGGCATGAATACGGCCGATGCGCCCGGCGCCGATTTGGCAGAAGCTGATCATGCGCGGCTTCGGTCCTATAATGGGGGCTTGGGTCTCGGGTGCCGGACCAAGGTGCCGGCGGAGGAGCAGGATATGAATAGGCTACGGCTCACCATGGCGCAAGCGCTCGTGCGCTATCTTGCGGCGCAGCGGAGCGAGATCGACGGCCGCGAGGTTCCTCTCTTCGCCGGCGTCTTCGCCATTTTCGGTCACGGCAACGTGGCCGGCCTGGGCGAGGCGCTTTACGCCGCACGGGAGACGCTGCCCACCTTGCGCGCCCATAACGAGCAGGCCATGGCCCACGCCGCCATCGCCTTCGCCAAGGCGAGCCGGCGCCGCCGCATGATGGCGTGCACCAGCTCGATCGGGCCGGGGGCCACCAACATGGTGACGGCCGCCGCCACGGCCCATGTCAACCGCCTGCCCGTCCTGTTCCTGCCGGGCGACGTCTTCGCCGGGCGCGGCCCGGACCCCGTCCTGCAGCAGATCGAGGATTTCGGCGATCCCACGCGTTCCGCCAACGATTGCTTCCGCCCCGTCTCGCGCTGGTGGGACCGCATCACCCGGCCCGAGCAGTTGCTCGAGAGCCTCCCCCAGGCGATGCGCGTGCTGACCGATGCGGCGGCGTGCGGCCCGGCGACTTTGGCGCTCCCCCAGGACGTGCAGACGGAGGCCTACGACTATCCCGCGGCGTTTCTCGCGCCGTACTGCTGGCGTCCCCTGCGCGCACCGCCCGACCCGCGGCAGCTCGCCGAGGCCGCCGCGGCCATGTCCAAGGCCAAGGCTCCGCTCGTCATCGCCGGCGGCGGCGTGCATTACGCCGCTGCCGAGACGCTGCTCGGCGATTTTGCCGCCCGCCATGGCGTCCCCGTCGCGGAGACCCAGGGCGGCAAAGGTGCCTTGCCGTGGGACCACCCCTTGGCCATGGGCGCCATCGGGGTGACCGGCAGCTCGGCCGCGAACGCGCTTGCGGCCGAGGCCGATCTCGTGCTTGCCGTCGGCACCCGCCTTGCCGACTTCACCACGGCCTCGCGCAGCCTCTTCCGCAATCCCGCCGTGACCTTCGTGCAACTCAACGCCTCGGGCTTCGATGCGGCGAAGCACGGCGCATTGGCACTACAGTGCGATGCGCGCGCGGGCCTCGAGGCCCTCGCTCGGGAGCTCGGCCCTTGGCGCGCACCGGCAAAATGGGCGGCAAAGGCCAGGGCACTCGCGGAGGAGTGGAACGATGTCGCGGCACGCGCGATGGCGCCCACCAACGCCGAGCTCCCCTCGGACGCGCAAGTGCTGGGTGCGGTCAACCGGGCAAGCGGGCCGCGGGATGTCGTCGTGTGCGCCGCGGGCGGGCTGCCGGGCGAGCTCCACAAGCTGTGGCGCGTCAAAACGCCGGGCACTTATCACGTCGAGTACGGCTATTCCT